>JANOPV010000039.1:0-12176 GCA_031422035.1 Sphingomonas sp.
CTGGGTCAGGCAAGCGAGAATGTGCTGGTCAACGGCCAACGGGTATCGGGCAAATCCAATGATGCACGCAGCGTGCTGGGCAGCATCGCCGCCAGTGCCGTGCAGCGGATCGAAGTGGTTGATGGCGCGCGGCTCAATATCCCTGGCCTGACCGGCCGGGTCGCCAATGTTATCGCGACCACCGGCCAGTGGCGCGGGCAGTTTAGCTGGAACGCCCAATTCCGCCGCAATATCGAGGACCAGCTGACCAACGGGTCTGTGTCGGCGAGCGGGCGGATAGGCGCGAGCGATGTTACGCTGAGCCTGTCGAACTCAAACGCGTTCCGCCGCGGCGGGGTGGGACCAGATTTAGTCACCGATGCGGCGGGGGCGCTGTTGCTACGTCGTGATGAGCGGGCGCAATTCTCCGGCGACCGGCCGCGCCTGGCGGGGACGCTGCGCCGCCAATGGGCAGACGGCACCATCGCCAACTTAAGCCTGTCGGGCGAGCACTATATTTTTGATTCCCTTACCACCGGTGTCACGCGGCGCGCCAGTGATGGCCTGCTAACCGACGAACGCTTTTCCGGGGCCGAGGATGAGTGGTTTTTCGAAGGCGGCGGCGACTTTGAATTTGCTTTAGGCGGCGGGCGGCTGAAACTGATCGGCCTGCAGAGCTTTGAGCATAGCCCCATTACAAGCCGCTTCACCACCCAGACCCGGCTGCCCGGCAGCATCGCAACTGGCAGTCAGTTCGTGCGCACCATTGATGAGGGCGAATCCGTGCTGCGCAGTGAATATAGCTGGCGTGGCGGGTCCAGTGACTGGCAGGTCTCGCTCGAAGGCGCCTATAATTTCCTCGACAACGCATCAGCCTTTGGCCGGTTGCAGCCTGATCGCAGCTATCTGCCGGTGGCATTTGCCGGGGCCAATGTGTTTGTCGACGAATGGCGAGCCGAAGCGCTGATAACGCGTGGGTGGCCACTTGCGACCGGCCTGACCGTTCAAGCAACGCTGGGCGGCGAATATAGCCGGTTACGCCAGGCCGGGCCGGATGGGCAGACCCGAACATTCTGGCGGCCAAAGGGATCGGCGGCACTGACCTGGTCCGCGACGCCGCGGTTGACGGTCAATGCCGAACTGCGCCGCAATGTCGGGCAACTATCCTTCTTTGATTTTACCGCCAGTGTCGATTTGCAGAATAATAATGCGACCGCTGGCAACCGGCAGATTGTGCCGGAGCAAAGCTGGCGCGCCGCGATGCGGTTCACCCGTTCACTGGGTGCCGCAGGGTCGCTGACACTGGGTGGCTATCATGAATGGATCAGCGACATTGTCGACGCCATCCCGCTGTCGGCCACCGAAGAAGGTATCGGCAACCTGCCCAGCGCGCGGCGATGGGGGCTGACGTTTAGCGGCACGATCGTGTTCGACAGCCTCGGCTGGCGAGGCGTGCGACTGACCGCCAGCGGTGAAATTCGCGACAGCAGCGTGCGCGACCCGGTGACGGGCGCCACAAGACGGATCAGCGAGGATCTGGTGCGGACCGCCAATGTCGAATTGCGCCACGATATTCCCGGCACCGAGCTGGCTTGGGGCGCGGAGCTGTTTACCGAGCGCTACGCGCCGTTTTTCCGGCTCGATGAGGTGTCGAGCAGCGCGTTTTCTGAGCCGATCACCACAGTTTTTGTCGAACATAAGAATGTCTTTGGCCTGACGGTCCGGTTGGCGCTGCGCAACGTGCTGAATGGCGCAGATATGAGTCGCCGCGACATTTATGTGGCGCGGCGCAACGGGCCGATCGAAAGTCGCGAACGGCAAACGCGTAACATCTTTCCGTTCATCGGCCTGTCGATCAACGGCAGCTTCTGAAAAAACAGAGTGGCTTTTCACCCCGTAATTTGCGGCCCGGAAAAACTAACCCCCCTCCCCACGCCTGCGATTATCGCTTAGAGGCTGATGCGCAAAGCAGATTGGCGGGAGTGTGATGATGGTGCGAACAGCAATGATTTGGGCGAGTTGCGCAGCGGCGATGCTCTTGACGGTGCCAGCGAGTGCGCAGGAACCTGCGGCTGAGCCGGGTCGGGCGGGCGTGATCCAAGCCCTATATGATTGCCGGGCGATCACCGATGCAGCACAGCGCCTAGCCTGTTTCGACCGCCAAGTGACAGCACTTCAGACCGCCGAAACCGCGCGCGATGTGCGGATTGTCGACCGGGAACAAGTACGGCGCGCGCGGCGCGGATTGTTCGGCCTGACGCTGCCCAGCCTCGGCGATATTTTCGGCGGCGGCGATGACGAAGTGGCCGCAGCGCGTGACCCCGATGTGATCGAAGAAATTGAATCGGTGATCCGCGAGATCGGGCGCGACTCCGCTGGGAAACTGGTGCTGATTCTGGAAAATGGCCAGCGCTGGACCCAGACCGAGGTCAATGCTGGCCGCAGCCCGCGCGCCGGGCAGAGCGTGCGTATCCGCCGCGGTGCGCTAGGCAGTTTCCTCGCCACAGTTGACGGGCGCGCTGGCTTTCGCGTGCGCCGCGACCGCTGAACCAGCACCTCTGCTCACTAACATGACGCAATTGTCCGACCTGGTGCGGGCCACTCAGCCCTTTGTCCTGCTCGATGATGCGCGGGTCGATGGGGCGGCGGCAGCGCGGCTGTTTACTGGGGTGGAGGCGGTCGCCGTTGCTGATGATCCGGCCGGTGTCGAGCACGTCCTCAGCACGCTCGATGCTTGGCAGGCGGCGGATGCGCATGCAGCGGGCTGGCTGAGTTATGAGGCCGGACTGGCGCTGGAGGCGCGGACGGCGGCACTGGCCACCCCGCTCACCGGCGGCTGGCCGCTGGGGTGGTTTGCGCGCTTTGCCAGGATGGAGCGGATTGCTGCGGCGGATGTGGCGGCGATGCTGCCTGATCCGGCGGGCGCTTGGCTGGGTGCGCCGCAACCAGCGATTGACGAGACAGCCTACGGACACGCGATTGCCCAGATATTGGAGGCGATCGGCGCGGGGGATATTTATCAGGCGAACCTGACCTTTGGCGCGAGCGTCGCCGTGGCGGGGCATCCGCTGGCGCTCTATGCGCGGCTGCGCAGCGCGGCGCTGGCAGGCTATGGCGGGGTGGTGTTTACTGGCACCCACTGGTTGCTGAGCTGTTCGCCCGAACTGTTTTTCTCGCTGCGTGACGGGGCGCTGATGGCGCGACCAATGAAGGGCACGGCGACACGCGGGGCGACCGCAGCGGCAGATGCGGCGGCTATCGCGATGCTGGCCAGTGACCCCAAGCAGCGCGCCGAAAATCTGATGATCGTCGACCTGATCCGCAACGACCTGTCGCGGGTCGCGGTGGCGGGGAGCGTGGCGGTGCCAGCGTTGTTCCGCGTTGAAACCTATCCGACGATCCACCAGATGGTATCGGATGTAACCGCGACACTGGCCGAGGGGCGGACGATAGGCGACATCTTGCGCGCGACGTTTCCCTGCGGGTCGATCACCGGCGCGCCAAAGCTGCAGGCGATAGCGACGATTGCCGCCACCGAGGCTGCGCCGCGCGGGGCCTATACCGGCAGCATCGGGTTTATCGCGCCGGGCGGTGAGGCGGCGTTTAACGTCGCGATCCGGACGCTTGGCTTGCTCAGTGGCAGTGATTACTGCACGCTGGGCCTCGGCTCAGGTATCGTCGCGGACTCTCAGGCCGGGGCCGAATGGCGCGAATGTCTGGCCAAGGGGGAATTTGTGCGCAGCGCAGCAACGGTCAATTTTGACTTAATCGAAACGATGGCGTTTGACCCAGTCGAAGGCTTGCCGCTGCTCGACCTGCATCTGGCGCGGCTGGGTGAAAGCGCGCGGACTTTGGGGTTCAGCTTTGACCGGCATGAGCTGCGCAACCGGCTGCAACATGCGACATTTCGCACGAACGAGGCCGCACGGGTGCGAGTGCGATTATCCCCCAGCGGCGCGATGAGTGTCGAAGTGGCAGCGCTGCCGGTCGCGCTCGAGGGGCCGGCGCACGTCGCAATCTGTCCGCTGCCGGTCGAGCCGACGGACATCCGGTTGCGACACAAGACATCCGACCGCGCATTTTACGACGAAGCGCGCCGCGCGAGCGGGGCGTTTGAGGTGCTGTTCACCGATGCTGACGGCATGCTCACCGAAGGGAGCTTCACCTCCATCTTTGTCGAGCGTGACGGCGTGCTGCTGACCCCGACGCTGGTCCGCGCGCCATTGCCGGGCGTGCTGCGCACCAGCCTGATTGCGACCGGCGCCGCGCGCGAGGCGGAGCTGTCGCCCGCTGATCTGGCTGGGCAGTTCTATATTGGCAACGCTCTTCGCGGACTTATCCCGGCGATAGTTGCCAATTAAACCGGTTGTGCGGGTTGCCGCCATTGCCCCCCATGGGTAAGGCCCGCCGCGTCGCTGCATTGCACCAAAGGGGTTTACCATCATGTCCGGCGCGCCGCTGTCTAACCTGTCCGCCGCTATTGCGCGCATCCAGCCGTCCGCCACGCTGGCGATGACCCAGCGGGTTGCGGAGCTGAAGCGCAGCGGCATCGACATTATCGGGCTGTCGGCTGGCGAGCCAGATTTTGACACCCCCGATTTCGTTAAGGATGCAGCGATCGCGGCGATCCGCGATGGTCAGACCAAATATACCGATGTCGGCGGCACCCCGGCGCTGCGCGCAGCCATTCGGACCAAATTCGCTCGCGACAACCAGCTGACCTATGGCGATGACCAGGTGATCGCCTGTGTCGGCGGCAAGCATGTATTGTTCAACGCATTGGTGGCGACGCTGAATGTCGGCGACGAAGTGGTGATACCTGCGCCCTATTGGGTGAGCTATCCTGATATTGTTGCCTATGCTGGCGGCACTCCGGTGTTCGTCGCCGCGGGCGCAGGACAGCAGTATAAGATTAGCCCGGCGCAGCTGGATGCGGCGATTACGCCCAAGACGCGTTGGGTGCTGCTGAATTCGCCATCGAACCCGACGGGCGCTGCTTACTCAGCCGATGAGCTGAAGGCACTGGGCGCGGTGATCCGTGCCCATCCGCATGTCATGGTGATGACCGACGATATGTATGAGCATGTCTGGTATGCTGATACGCCCTTTGCGACCATCGCCGAAGTGTGCCCTGATTTATATGAGCGCACGCTGACGGTGAACGGCTGTTCCAAAGCCTTTGCCATGACCGGGTGGCGGATCGGTTTTGCCGGTGGCCCAGCCTGGCTGATCAAGGCGATGGCCAAGCTGCAATCGCAATCAACCTCCAACCCCTGTTCAATTGCTCAGGCTGCCGCTGTCGCCGGGCTGACCGGCAATCAGGATTTCCTGGAGGACCGCAACGCGGCGTTCCGAGGCCGCCGCGATATGGTGGTGGCGATGCTGAACGATGCGCCCGGTTTGATGTGCCCAATGCCCGAGGGTGCGTTCTACGTTTATCCCGACGCCAGCGGCTGCATGGGCAAGACGACCCCGGCTGGCACGCGCATCACCAATGATGCCGAGCTGACCGATTATTTTATCGAAACAGCCAAGGTGGCGGCGGTGCCGGGCCATGCCTTTGGCCTCTCCCCCGCCTTTCGTATCAGCTATGCGACCTCGACCGAGATATTGCGCGAGGCGTGTGTACGCATTCAACAGGCCTGTGCTGCGCTTAGATAGCACGCAGGCCCTTGAAATCCGGCGCCCGTTCATCATTTGGTCAGATGTAAGCGCACAAGAAAAATTCATCCTGTGTGACACCGATCATAGAAGGTCGGGTCAAGATGGGGTGTAACCAGCCAGGCCGGAACAACGAACCGGTCGGTATGAACCAAAATGACAGGCACTCCCCCGATGGCACTCCTCCGCCTTCTCCGCTCCGAAACATTCCGCCTGGTGGCGATGGGCTTTGCCCTGGGCACGGCTGGCCTTGCGCTGACCCAGCCGAGCCACGCGCAGGACGATCAGCAGATCGCCAGCGTGGAAACCGGCGGGTAGCATTGATGGTGCGGGCGGCGGCGACATTGTTACTCTCGCTGGCCCTGCCACTGGGCATCGTATTAACACCCGCCATCGCCCACGCCGAAGAGCCTGTGCGGCTGCCCGCTGCAGCGCTGGACACCACCGACACGCGTGATAGCGCCGTGGCCATTTTTGCTGGCGGCTGCTTTTGGGGCGTTGAGGGCGTGTTCAGCCATGTCCAGGGTGTGACCAGGGTCGAATCAGGCTATCATGGCGGTAGCGCCGCAACCGCGACCTATGACCGAACCAGCGAAGGCAACACCGGACACGCCGAATCAGTGCGCATTACCTATGATCCCCGCTTGGTCAGCTATGGCACCTTGTTGCGCGTGCTGTTCTCTGTGGTCACTGACCCGACGACGCTGAACCGCCAGGGGCCGGATAATGGCACCCAGTATCGCAGCGCCATCGTGCCGACGACGCCGATACAGCGCCAGGTTGCCACGGCCTATCTTGCGCAATTATCTACCGGCCGGTTCTGGAGCGATCCGATTGTGACGCGGATCGAGACGTTGCAGCGCTTTTATCCTGCTGAAGCCTATCATCAGGACTTCATGGAGCGGAACCCCGGCCACGGCTATATCCGACGCTGGGACGCGCCCAAGCTGGCAGCGTTTCGGCGCTTTTATCCAGCATATTGGCGAGCGACCGCGGCTCAATAAGCAGACCGCCGTGCCCGGACCTTCTCTACTTCGGGGCGATCACCATCAGCATTTGGCGACCCTCAGTGCGGGGGTGCGCCTCGATCTTGGCGATGGCTTCGGTCTGTTCGGCGACGCGTTTTAGGACCGCCAGTCCGAGTTCGAGATGGCTCATCTCACGCCCGCGGAAGCGCATGGTCAGCTTGACCTTGTCACCCTCCCCCAGGAACGACACCACTTTCTTCATCTTGGTGTCAAAATCATGATCGTCGATGTTCGGGCGCATCTTGATCTCTTTGATTTCTTGAGTCTTTTGTGACTTGCGGGCGATGTTCGCCTTTTTCTGCGCCTCGTACTTGAACTTGCCCACGTCGAGGAATTTGCACACTGGCGGATCAGCGTTGGGCGACACTTCGACGAGGTCCAGCCCCACTTCCGCCGCTTGCTCGATCGCCTCAGCGGTCAGCATCACGCCCAAATTCTCCCCTTCATCATCAATCACGCGCACTTTGGGCACGGTAATAAACTGATTGAAGCGCGGGCCTCCGCGAGGCGGGGCAGACATCATTGGGCGGCGCGTTGTCGGCGGTGGTATAGCTGTGACTCCTGGTCGTTATTGTCAGTTGAAGTGCGCAGCGCGTCACTTATTGGCTGCATATAGGCAAAAATCGGCAAATGGGAAGCATCGCCGCGCGGGGCTGCGCTGTTTCGCGGGCGATTGTGGCGAAGCTGCCACGCCCGTCCCCGCATGCTATAACCGAAGCACCGCAGAGAGCGCCGCGGCCCCGAGCACAAGTGCCACCGCCGTTCGCCACAGCGATGGCGCGATCCGGCCGAAAGCGCGCCCGCCCAGATGATTGCCCAGCCACATCGGCCCGAACAGCGCGAGCGCCAACCACAGGTCATGCCAGCCCGCGCGGCCCATGACCCACGCGGCGAGCGAGCCAGCGATGGCGGTGCCAAAGAATACCAGCATCATCGAAGCGCGGGCGACGGCGGGGGCGATGTTCTGACGCAGATAATAGGGGATTACCGGCGGGCCGGGCATGGCAGCAAAGCCGGTAAGCAAGCCTGAGGCTATGCCGGTCGCAACGGTGGCAAGGCGGCCCGGCGGGGTGCCGGTGGTTGGTGGCCACAGGACCGCAAGGAAGGACATGATGGCGATCAGCGCGATGGCCAGCCGGGCGACATCCGCCGGGGTCCAGATGAGGGCCGCGAGGCCAAAAGATGTGGTCAGCATGGCGACGGCGGCAATGCTGAGCGCGGAGCGGCGGTCAGCGTCAGCCAGGATGCGCGGTAGCCCCGCAGGCCCGATCAGTAATTGCAGGACGATGGCGAGGATAACCGCGCGTTCTGGCGGCATAAGCATCCCGAGCAAGGGCACGAGGATAATCGCCATGCCAAAGCCAGTGAGGCCGCGCACCAGTGCCGCGCCGAAGGTGGCGAGCGCGGCAAGGACAAGCGTGGCGGGGGTAAAGCCGAGGGCGGCGATCCAGACGCAGACCCCGTCAACGCTCATCGACGCGGGCCGGTGAGAGTGACGAGCCACGCGTCGGGCGGCGCGCCATAGCGAAGCGGGACGACGCTGGTGCCGAGCCCTGCGCCGACGACCACCGGTCCATTGGCATCGCGGATGACGCCGCAGGCAAAGCGACCACCGTAGCGGGACACGTGGGTCAGGGCGCCGATGATCGGCAGCACGATCTGTCCGCAATGTGTGTGCCCGGCGAGTGTTGCACCCACGGGTTGCGGTAAGTCTGGCACGATGTCCGGACTGTGGGTGACGAGGATGCGTGGTCCCGCGCCAAGCGCATCCATTGCAGCAAAGGTCGCGGGGACATCATCATGCCGCGAGTAATGGTCATCAACGCCGCCGATAATCAGCGGCCCGCGCCGGATTGCCTGATTGGCGAGGACGGTGATGCCGCGTCGTTCAAGCCCGCCGCGAAGTGCAACAGGATCATACCAATGGTCATGATTGCCAAGCGCGACCACGACGCCCAGCCGCGCGCGCAATCCAGCGAGTGGGGCGACAACTTGGTCCGCCAGATAATGGCGGGTCGCGGCACGCCGGTCACTGACCAGATCGCCGCCGATCGTCACCAGATCAGGCCGCAGCCGGTTGAAGTCGGCCACCAGCCGCTCCAAGCGCGCGGGCGGCATATCTGGCCCGGCGACGTGAATGTCGGACAGGTGGAGCACCCGGAGCGGCGCGGTGTCGGCGGGCCAGTCGGCGAGAACGATCGTCGCGGTGCGGATGATGGGGTCGCGGGTGGCGTTGTAATAGCCGCGCGCGAGGGTGGCACAGGCAAGGAGGAAGAGCATGAGGGCCGCTAGGCCAATCCTCCGGAGCCAGCGGCGCGGCGGCGGGGCGCTACTCAATGGTCCACCTGGCTAAGATCAATGGGGGCGACGGGCGCAGCGGCAAGAATCGGACGCATCGGGCTTCTCCCTTCAAGCCATCAACGCAAATCGGGCGGGGTGGCTTCGGCGGTCAGCATCGCCAGCGCGTCGGCCAGTGGCATGATGCGCTGGCCCTCACTGCCCAGCGTGCGGATCGCGACCTTGCCTTCATCGGCCTCACGCTTGCCCACCACTAACAGATGCGGGACTTTCGCCAGGGAATGCTCGCGCACCTTGTAGTTGATCTTCTCATTGCGGACATCGGCCTCCACCCGGATGCCCGCCGCCTTGAGCGTTGCCGTGACGCTGCCGGCATAGTCATCGGCCTCCGACGTGATCGTCGCCACCACCGCCTGCACCGGGGCGAGCCACACCGGGAAACGCCCGGCATATTCCTCGATCAAAATACCGATGAAGCGCTCATAAGCGCCAAAGATCGCGCGGTGGAGCATGACCGGGCGGTGACGCGCCCCATCTTCGCCGACGTAAGACGCGTCAAGCCGTTCGGGCAGCACCCGGTCGGACTGGAGCGTGCCGACCTGCCAAGTGCGGCCAATCGCGTCAGTCAGATGCCATTCAAGCTTTGGCGCGTAGAAAGCGCCTTCGCCGGGCAGTTCTTCCCAGCCATATTCAGGCGTCGCCATGCCCGCGCGGATAACAGCTTCGCGCAGTTCGGCCTCGGCCTTGTCCCAGTCTTCTTCGGAACCGAAACGCTTGTCGGGACGCAGCGCCAGCTTGACCGAATAATTAAAGCCGAAATCCTTGTAGATACGGTCGGCCAGTTCGCAAAAGGCGCGAGCCTCCTCGACAATCTGATCTTCGCGGCAGAAGATATGCGCATCGTCCTGCGTAAACTGCCGCACGCGCATGATGCCGTGCAGCGCGCCATGCGCTTCATTGCGGTGGCAGCAGCCATTTTCGTAAAAGCGTAAAGGAAGGTCGCGGTAGCTTTTGATGCCCTGTTTAAAGACGATCACATGCGCGGGACAGTTCATTGGCTTAATCGCCATCCAGTCGGCATCGGCAGCAACCGTCGGCGCGCCGCTTTCACCATCTGGAACAATGTCCGGCACCGCGAACATGTTTTCGGCATATTTGCCCCAATGCCCCGATTGCTCCCATTGCTTGACGTCCATCAGCTGCGGCGTCTTGATCTCGCGGTAGCCCGCGCCGGAGATTGCGCGGCGCATATAGTCCTCGAGCGCGCGGTAGATAACATAGCCTTTGGGATGCCAGAACACCGACCCTTGCGCTTCGGCCTGCAAATGGAACAGGTCCATATCCTGGCCAATGCGGCGGTGATCGCGCTTCGCCGCTTCCTCCAGCCGGAGCAGATGGGCGTCGAGCTGTTTTTTGTTCAGCCAGCCGGTGCCGTAGATGCGCGACAGCTGGGCGTTTTTCTGATCGCCGCGCCAATAGGCCCCCGATACCCGCATCAGTTTGAAGGCGGCGGGGTCGAGTTTGCCAGTGGAGGCCAAATGCGGCCCGCGGCACATGTCCATCCAGCCGTCACCCGACCAATAGACACTGAGCTCTTCGCCCTCGGGCAGTTCAGCCGCCCATTCGGCCTTGAAGCTTTCCCCTGCCGCCGCCCAGCGGGCGATGAGGTCGGCGCGGCTCCAGACTTCGCGGCGCAGCGGCTGGTCGGCGGCGATGATCCGGCGCATCTCGGCTTCGATTAAGGGCAGGTCTTCATCGGTAAACGGGCCGCGCGCCGCCGGAGGGGCGAAGTCGTAGTAAAAGCCGTCGTCGGTCGACGGGCCAAAGGTGATTTGCGTGCCGGGAAACAACGATTGCACCGCCTCTGCCATGACATGCGCGAAGTCATGCCGGGCGAGTTCAAGCGCGTCGGCTTCATCGCGCGAGGTGACGAGGGCGAGCGACGCATCGACGGTCAGCGGGCGGAAAATATCGACGAGCTCGCCATCAACACGCGCCGCCAGCGCCGCCTTGGCGAGGCCGGGGCCGATGGCAGCGGCAATATCGCCCGGGGTCGTTCCCGACGCGACTTCACGGACGGAGCCATCGGGCAGGGTGATGCGGATTTGAGCGGGTGCGTTCATGGGTTGGCGAATGCCGGGGGGACGGGCCAAGGTCAAGGGAACGAACCGAAATGCTCGGGATGCGTGATATGCGTCACGCAGCATTGCGCCACTAACTTGTCTATTGGCTGCGAAATCTATCACGATTTCGAAAACCAGGAGAATGACGTTGGCAGATACAAAAATACCACCTCAAGGTGGCTCCAGCGGACTCGAGACTTTTCTGAATGAGGCAACCAAATTTGTTGAAGACGTCTTGCAAGACATTATTCGCGCTGCCGGCGACCATGATGACGCCCCGCTGATCGTTTCGCATGGAACGGCATTAAAGGCGCAGTTTGCCAACGTGGCAAATCATGTCCGCGAACGCGTTGCGGGAGGCTCAATAGATGCTCGGCGTCAAATCGAGGATTTTATGCAGGTCCAAGCCGTGACCGTGATGGCCCAAACCGGGCGCGCAACGTTCCGTACGATTGCGGCGAACGGCAGATTTGGCGACGGCATTTTTGGATGGATTGAGTCGCACCTCGAGGAGATCAAGAAAATCATCGAGATGGTCGCCGACCTCCTAAATCTGCCCCGCTGGATTACCGCCAATCTTCAGGTCATCGACCAAATCATCAAATTGTTGCTTAGCTTGTTCGGGGGTATTTTGGGGCGCAGCCAAGCCCGGATTTCTGAAGAATTGTCCGCCATGGAGGTGCAATTCTGGAACGAAATCGGAGCGCGTAAACGCGCAGTGATGCTGTCTGATCGCAGCCTTGATCCTGATCGCGACTGACTCCAGGGCGGGATGAGCATCGATCGCTTATCCCGCCCCCTCGCCACCGCGAATTGGCCCTGCTATCCCGCGCGACATGTCTGATGCTGCGTCCCGCAATCACCTCTATCTTGTCGATGGCTCCGGCTATATTTTCCGGGCTTATCATCGGCTGCCACCGCTAACCAATCCTGCTGGCGTGCCGGTAGGGGCGGTTTATGGCTATACCGCGATGCTGTGGAAACTGGCCGACGGCCTCGACAAGGCAGTGGGGCCAACGCATCTGGCGGTGATCTTGGACCATAGTAGCAAGTCGTTTCGCAACGACATCTATCCGCTGTACAAGGC
>JANOPV010000040.1:0-2009 GCA_031422035.1 Sphingomonas sp.
CCGCCCGATCACGCTCTGAAAATCGCGGACCAGTTCGGGATAGGGGTGCGGCCCTGCGGCGGTGCCGATGATGTAGAAGGTGTCCTCGACATGGGCGACCCAGGGGCGCTGCGCCTCATTCTTCGCGTCCTTCATCGTCGCGGCCCCGGCGGTCACGGGGATGACCTCCGCGCCCAGCAATTTCATCCGGAACACATTGGGCTGCTGCCGCGCGACATCGGTTGCGCCCATGAAGATGGTGCAGGGCAGGCCAAAGCGCGCGCAGACGGTCGCGGTCGCGACGCCATGCTGGCCCGCGCCGGTTTCGGCGATGATTTTGGTCTTGCCCATGCGGATGGCGAGCAGAATCTGGCCGATGCAATTGTTGATCTTGTGCGCACCGGTGTGGTTCAGCTCGTCGCGTTTGAACCAGATTTGCGCGCCGCCCAGTTCCTCAGTGAGTCTGGGTGCGAAATAGAGCGGGCTGGGTCGCCCGACATAATGTTCGAGCAGGTCCTGAAACTCAGCATCGAATGCGGGGTCCGCCTGTGCGGCGCGATATTCGCGCTCCAGATCGAGCACCAGCGGCATCAGCGTTTCGGCGACATAGCGGCCGCCGAACTGGCCGAAATGGCCGTTTGCGTCTGGTTGAGTGCGAAAAGAGTTTGGAGAGTTCATATCTGGGTCGCCTTAAGGAATGCGGCGATCTTGTCCACATCCTTGATGCCGGGCGCGCTTTCAACGCCGCTGGAGACGTCGACGAGCGGTGCACTAGTCGCCCGGATTGCGTCAGCCACATTGTCCGGGGACAAGCCGCCGGCAAGGCCCCATGCGATAGAGTGGGTGTGACCCGCCAACAGGCTCCAGTCGAAGCGGGTGCCAGTGCCGCCTGGCAGTGCGCTGGCGGGTGCATCATAAAGAATACGGTCCACGGCGCCGACGAACCGCTGGCTCCGTGCAAGCGCATCATCATCGCGCACGCCGACCGCCTTCCAGATTTCAGCGGGCAGGTGCTGTTTGAGTTTCGCGAGATATTCCGGCGTTTCCGACCCATGAAACTGCACCGCGTCCGGCCGCACTGCCTCCATCCCGCGCACCACCGCTTGCGGCTGAGGGTTCACCAGCAACAAGACGACTTTGACGCGTCCGTCGGCCTGGGCGCGCAGGGTTGCCGCCGCATCAAACGAAACATGTCGCGGACTGGGCGCATAGTGGACGAGGCCGATATGCGATGCCCCGCCGAGAATGGCGGCCTCCAGCGTATCAGGCGTCGAAAGCCCGCAGATTTTGGTGAGAGTCGCCATGGCGTCAGGCGTTACGAGCGTGGCTGCGCCAATTCCAGCGGAATGCAGGCCGAGTGGGGAAATTGACCTTCTGGCACGTCGATGACCGACAACGCTTCATTAGCGACCCGCTCGCAGTCAGCGAGGGTTTCAAAATCGACCGGGTAACGCACACCCGATGTTTGTTCCCGCCCGTCCGGCCCAGTGCTGACCATGAACAGGATCAGGGCATATTTGAAGATGACGGGCAGCTCGATCATAAGGTGGCCTCTATCGCGCGCGCTGCCGCTACCGGGTCTTCGGCCTGGGTAATCGGGCGACCGATGACCAGCACCGACGCGCCGTCGCGGCTGGCTTGGGCTGGGGTAACGACCCGCTTTTGATCAGCATGACCATTGGCCGCACTCGCCGGCCGAACTCCGGGGACCACCAGATAGCCCTTTGGCCAATGCCGGTGCACCACCTTTACCTCGTGACCCGAACAGACAACCCCGTCGAGCCCAGCTGCGCGCGCCAAGTCGGCAAAGCGCAGCACCTGTGCCTCCGCGCAATCACCCATGCACATCACGTCAAGATCATCGGCATCGAGGCTGGTCAGCACGGTGACCGCGACGACTTTGGTATTGAGCCCTGCCGCCGCCTTGGCATCTTCCATCATCGCCCGACCTCCTGCGGCATGGACGGTCAGGATCGCAGCCTCCAGCGGGCGCAGAGCCTCAACGGCTTTGGCCACGGTGTTGAACCCGG
>JANOPV010000041.1:0-4316 GCA_031422035.1 Sphingomonas sp.
TTGGCCAGCGGCGCATCAGCATTAGTGCTGATCTCCCCATTATCGATATGGGTCAGGCGGTTGCCTTCGCGCAGGATCGCACCCCAGCCGGTGGTGCCAAGTCCGGGGTCAAGGCCCAGGATGATAATCGGCGCACGTCGCGACAGCATCGCCGTTTGCTGTTCGGCCCGGCTGGCCTTGCCACCGCGCAAGAGTTCGGCGAGCCTCATCGCAGGGTGTCGCCAACCGGCGTCAGCTGCACCAGCGCCGTGTATAGGCAGAGCGTCAGCAGGCACCCTGCGGCCAGTGATGTGTAGAAGCCCACGCCCGCCCGCAACAGCCAAGGCATTAGCAGAAACATCGGCAGTGACGGCAGAACGAACCAGAAGGTGGCTTGTGCATGCGCGGCCATATTCGCCGGATCGGGCCGGGCATGCCACAGCAAGATCATGCCCAGGATAGACACCAGCGGCAGCGAGGCGATGAGCGCCGCCTGCGCTGGCAGCCGCCGGCCGACCTCTGCAACGGCGACAATGATAACGCCGGAAAGTGCAGCCTTGGCCAGCAGCGCCCACATCAGCCGAGTTTCTCGAGGATGGCGTCGGGGATGTCATAATTGCCCCAGACGGTCTGGACATCGTCGTCATCATCGAGCGTGTCGATCAGTTTGAACAGCGTGTTGGCTGTGCCCTCATCCGCGATCTCGCTTTTCAGCGTTGGCCGCCACGCAAGCTTGACCCCTTCGGCCTCACCCAGCGCGTCTTCCAGCGCCTTGGCCACGGGGTGGAGATTCTCGACACTGGTCCAGATTTCATGGCCATCTTCGGAAGATTCTACATCATCCGCACCAGCCTCCAGCGCCGCCTCAAACACCGTATCGGCATCGCCCGCCGTGGCCGGATAAACAATCTGCCCCAGCCGGTCGAAGCCGTGCGCGACGCTGCCTGAGGTGCCCAGATTGCCGCCATTTTTAGAAAAGGCGGTGCGGACATTGGTGGCGGTGCGGTTGCGATTGTCGGTTAACGCCTCGACGATCAGCGAAACGCCGCCCGGGCCATAGCCTTCGTAGCGGATTTCTTCGTAATTATCGCTCTCGCCGCCCGCCGCCTTGTCGATTGCGCGCTGGATATTATCCTTTGGCATCGACTGCGCCTTGGCCGCATTCACCGCGGCGCGCAGCCGGGCATTGGCATCCGGGTCGGGCAGGCCCATTTTGGCCGCGACGGTAATTTCGCGGCTCAGCTTGGAAAACGCGGCGCTGCGCTTTTTATCCTGCGCACCCTTACGGTGCATGATATTCTTGAATTTACTATGGCCTGCCATGATCTGTCCGGTGCTGTGTTGCGACGGAATCGCGTTCTGCAAGCCCCTAACGCAACCTAAGGCGTCAGAGCAACCGCTGCCACCAGCCAACATCACGCCACGCGCCCATTTTCCAGCCAACCTCGCGATAGATGCCGACCGGCGCAAACCCCATAGCTTCGTGCAAAGCAATGCTCGCGGCATTGGGGAGCGCGATCCCGGCAAAAGCAGCGTGAAAGCCGCGGTCCGCCAGCAACTGGAGCAGGTCAGTATATAGTGCGCGACCCACGCCGCTTCGAGCTTGGGTGTCGCCAACATAGACCGCGGCATCAACAGAGGTGCCATAGGCTGCGCGGGTGCGATGCGGGCTGGCGTAAGCGTAACCGGCGATAGCCCCGTCGACGACCGCGACCAGCCAGCCATGCGTGGCGGCATAAGTCGCAATGCGACGCTCGAATGCAGCGGCATCTGGTGCCGTGGTTTCAAAGCTGACCCAGCTGTCCGTCACATAGGGCGCATAAATCGCCGCGCAGGCTGCCGCGTCGGCGGCGGTCGCTGGCCGAATTGCGATCACCCCAGCCCCAACGCAGCCTTATAGGTGTCCAGCAATGCTTCCATTTCCGCGCGGTCGTTTGCCGCCATCTTACGCAACCGAACAATCTGGCGCATGATCTTGGCGTCATAGCCTTGGCTTTTTGCCTCCGCATAGGTGTCGCGGATGTCGTCGGCGATGCCCTTTTTCTCTTCTTCCAGCCGTTCGATGCGCTCGATGAACAGACGCAGTTGGTTGTCGGTGGTGGTGGCTTCTTCGGACATGGCACGATTGGCTTTCGCTGGGAGAATCGGGAAAGCGGCGCTTAGCCCGCCTAACCGTTCTTCGCCAAGCTCTCTTGCATCCGCACCAGCTGCTCCTCGGTCGCGGCTGGCTGGCGCGCTTTCCAGTCCGCCGCTGTCATGCCATGCACAGCTTCGCGCGCCGCCACGTTGGTCAGCGCCGGGTCAGCCTCCGCCAACCAGTCGCCCAGGCAATTGCGGCAGAATCCCGCCAGCCCCATCAGGTCGATGTTCGCGGCGTCGGTGCGCTGTTGCAAATGCTGCACCAAGTGCCGGAAAGCCGCTGCCGCCGCCTTGTCATCGATTGCATTTATGTCCATCACCGGGTCGCCCTATTTTCTGAGAGGCTTTTCCTTGGCGCAACCCTTCCTTCCCCGCAATCGCAGCGTGCGCATTCTCGCCACCCTCGGCCCCGCCAGTAGCGGCATCGACATGATCCGGGCGCTGTTCCTCGCCGGAGCCGACGCCTTTCGCCTGAATATGAGCCACGGCGATCATGCCGTCCACGCCGCCAATGTCACCGCGATCCGCGCCCTGGAGAAAGAACTTTATCGCCCGATCACGATCCTCGCAGACCTTCAGGGGCCAAAATTGCGCGTTGGCAAATTTGCCGCGCCGCCGGTGATGCTCGAAACCGGCGCGACCTTTCGCCTCGACAGCGACGATACGCCCGGCGACGTTACCCGGGTGCAGCTCCCGCACCCCGAAGTGCTCGCCAGCCTCGAACCCGGCGCGCGACTGCTGCTCGATGATGGCAAGCTGGTGCTGCGCGTTATCGAAATCGCTGCTGGCCACGCGATCACCACGGTCGAAGTCGGGGGCGCATTGAGCGATCGCAAGGGGTTGAACCTGCCCGACATCGTCGTGCCGCTGGCGGCGTTGACCGACAAGGACCGACGCGACCTGACCTTTGCGCTCGAACAGAATGTCGATTGGGTGGCGCTGTCGTTCGTGCAGCGGCCGGAGGATGTGGCAGAGGCACGGCGATTGATCGGCGGCCGCGCGGGCATCCTCGTCAAGTTTGAAAAGCCGCAGGGGCTGGCCCGGCTGGAGGAAATTTTGGAGCTCGCTGATGCGTGCATGGTCGCGCGCGGCGACCTGGGTGTCGAGCTCCCCCCAGAGGCCGTGCCGCCCGCGCAAAAACGCATCGTCGCCACCGCCCGGCGGATGGGCAAGCCGGTGGTCGTCGCGACGCAGATGCTCGAATCGATGATAACCTCCCCCTCCCCCACCCGCGCCGAAGTGTCGGACGTGGCAACCGCAGTTTATGATGGCGCGGACGCGGTTATGCTGTCGGCTGAAACCGCTGCTGGCGCCTGGCCGGTGGAGGCGGTGACGATGATGGACCGGATCGCCCAGTCAGTCGAAAGCGATCCCGGCTATTTCGACCGGCTGCACTTTACCGAAACGAAGGCGGACCCGACCACCGCCGACGCGCTGTCGGAGGCGGCGGGTAATGTGACGGCCATTGTCGGGGCGGACGCCATCGTCTGCTTTACCGGCACCGGTTCGACCGCACGCCGGGTAAGCCGCGAACGCCCGGCGGTGCCGATGCTGGTGCTGACGCCAAAGATTGAGGCCGCGCGGCGGATGGGCTTGCTCTGGGGCGCGCACGCCGTCCACACGAAGGACATTGGCAGCTTTGAAGAAATGATCGCCAAAGGGAAACGCATGGCCTTGCGCCACGGGGTCGCCCGCGCTGGCTCAAAAGTGCTGATGATGGCGGGGGTGCCCTTTGGCACGCCGGGGTCCACCAACGTCCTCCATGTCGCCACCCTGACCGGCGACGAGCTCCGGAATTATGTCAAGAAATAGCGCGACGCTGGCTGGCGAGGCGCGGCAGTTGGGCTTGCACCGCCAGCGGCATTGCGGCGAGGGTCGTGATCCGCAACCGCGCCCAGCCGAACCACAGTCCAGCCGCAAATAGGGCGGCGACGGCGATAGCGATGGCAACATTTTGTTGCCCCGGCAGCAAGCGGGCAAGGCCACCATAGACCCAGGTCGCGGCGAATAGGATATACCATTTGCGATCCGCCAACGTGCCAATGGCAACGAGCAATATTGCCAGGATCGCCGCCGTCGTGACCAGCTGAGTGGTGCTGCTACCCTGCAGGATTAAAATCCCGATCATGGCCTGCGGAAAGAAGGTGCCGCCGACCATATGCAGCCAAAAGGCGATGCGGGCGCGGATGAGGCGGCGG
>JANOPV010000042.1:0-2937 GCA_031422035.1 Sphingomonas sp.
CGATGAAAGCCGATACAGGGGCGCAGCAACACATCCTGGAAGCGGCAAAAGCGGAAGACCACGCCGACACCCAGCAATCGCCGGTGCGCCGGGACAGTTTGGGACGGCTAAAACGCGAAACCTCGGCGATGGCGGACTGGATGGCGCCAGCGGGCGCGCGACCCGTCCACCATGCACCCGCTGCATCTGACCCGTTCAACATCATCTATTCCAGCGGCACCACCGGTACGCCCAAGGGCATTGTCCACCCGCACATCATGCGCTGGCGGCAAGCGGTGGAGGGGGCGGGGCCGCTTTATGGGACGGACCCGGACGCGATCCGCGCAATCCTGTCGACGCCGCTCTATTCCAACGCCACGTTGGCGACATTCCTGCCGACGCTGGTGCGCGGCGGCCATGCCCGGTTGATGGGCAAATTTGATGCGGGTGCGTGGTTGGCGCACGCCGCTGCACTGCGCGCGACCCACACGATGCTGGTGCCGGTGCAATATCAACGGCTGCTGCGCCACCCGGATTTCGATGCGACCGACCTCAGCGCAATGCAGGTCAAATTCTGCACCAGCGCGCCCTTTGCTGCGGAGCTGAAGGCGGAGACGCTAGCGCGCTTTCCCGGCGCATTGATCGAATATTATGGCCTGACCGAGGGCGGGGTGGTGTGCGTGCTCATCGCCAATAAATTCCCGGACAAATTGCACACCGTCGGGCAACCAGCGCCGGGGCATGAGCTGATCGTGCTGGGAGAGGATGATGAGGTGTTGCCGCCGGGTCAGAAAGGCGTGCTCACCGGTCGCTCGCCCGCGACCATGTCCGGCTATCGTAACCAGCCGGAGAAAACGCGCGAGATGGAATGGCGCGATGCCGATGGCGGCCTGTGGCTGCGCACCGGCGACATTGGCGTGATCGACGCCGATGGCTTTGTCGAAATTGTCGGCCGGTCAAAGGACATGATTATCTCCGGCGGGTTCAACGTCTATCCCGCCGACCTTGAGGCCGAACTGGAGCTGGAGCCAGAGGTGGCCGAGGCCGCTGTGGTTAGCGTGCCCAGCGAGCAATGGGGCGAAACTCCGGTCGGCTTTGTCACGGCAGCGGCGGGGATGGCGGTCGATACGGACGCACTGCGCGCCCGGGTCAACGCCCGGCTGGGCAAGACCCAGCGGCTGTCTGCGCTGCACCTGATCGAAGAAATGCCGCGCAGCCACATCGGCAAACTGCTCAAGACGGAATTGCGGGCCCGGCTTTCGTGACGCCCCATTCCTGAACGCGCGCTAACGGATCAATTCAGACTGGCGACAATGCCGACCCGCTAAACCCCTTTTCATGGAGCCGCCTGTGCGCCTCCATGACGAAGGAGTTCTGACGATGGCGACCAAGTTTGCGACCGCAGCTAAAGCAGCGATAGGTTCGCTGCTCGCTGGTTCGATGCTGTTGACCGCGATGCCTGCCCAGGCGCAGCGCCACCAGCGCCACAATAATAATGACCGCATCAGTGCGGGCGACGTGATTGCAGGGGCAGTGGTGATCGGCGGCCTCGCCGCGATCCTGTCCGCCGCTGGCAACCGCAATCGTGACCGCCGTTATGACGACCGTGGCTATGATGATCGGGGGTATGACCCACGCTATGACAATCGCGGCGACCGCAATGACGGCCGCTACGAAGACAGCAACTATGGCCGCGAAGGCTATGGCGGCGAGTGGCGCCAATATGGCTCACGCCAGGCGGTTGAGCAGTGCGTCGCGGCGGCTGAACAGCGCGGCAATCAATATGGTGGCCGGGCGGACGTCCGTCAGGTGACCGGGGTTGAGCGCGTGCGCGGCGGCTATGAAGTGCGCGGCACCATCGCGGTTGATGATCGTGGTGGCCGCTATGACCGTTACGACCAGCGCGGCGGCTATGATCGCGGCGATCGCTACGACCGTGCGGGCTATGATGACCGTGGCAGTTTCCGCTGCACTGTCCGTTACGGCCAGATACAGAGCGTCCGGGTGAGCGGCCTCGGCTAATAGCTGAGGTCGCGCATCAGGAAAGCGGGGGAGGGCCGCCGGAGTGGGAAGCTCCGGCGGCTCATTTTTTAGGTGCATCTTCCCCTAGCGAAGGCGCTCGCGGTGGTGGTTTTTCCACTCTGACCTTTCATCCCTGGGAGGGTGGCTTTCTTTGATTTTTTGTTGTCCTTCCCCTAATGCAAGCATTAGCGGAGGCCCCTTCCAATTCCCCCGCCGCTTGCCTATCGCCCGGCCATGTCCATACACCCCAGCGAATCCATCCTTATCGTCGATTTTGGCTCACAGGTGACCCAGCTGATCGCCCGGCGCGTGCGCGAGGCTGGCGTCTATTCCGAAATCGCCCCGTTTAACACCGCTGCCGAGGCGTTTGCGCGGATGCAGCCAAGCGGCATCATCCTCTCAGGCGGTCCGGCTTCAGTGACCGCTGACGGTTCCCCCCGCGCCCCGCAAGTGGTGCTCGATAGCGGTCTGCCGATCCTCGCAATTTGTTATGGGCAGCAGACATTATGCACCCAGTTGGGCGGCATTGTGGAGGGCGGCCATGCGGCGGAATTTGGCCGTGCCGACGTGGACATCCTCAAATCCAGCCCTCTGTTCGATGGGTTTTGGGAGGTTGGCGGCAGCTATCCGGTGTGGATGAGCCATGGCGACCGGGTGACGGTGGCGCCCGAGGGGTTTGAGATCATCGGCACCAGCGCCAACGCCCCGTTTGCGATCTGCGTGAATGAGGCGCGCAAATATTACACCACGATGTTCCACCCGGAGGTCGTCCATACGCCGGATGGCGCAAAACTGCTGTCCAACTTCGTCCACAAAATCTGTGGTCTCGCGGGCGATTGGACGATGGCGGAGTTTCGCGCCACCAAGATCGCTGAGATCCGCGCACAAGTGGGAACAGGCCGGGTGATCTGCGGATTGAGCGGCGGGGTGGATAGC
>JANOPV010000043.1:0-1758 GCA_031422035.1 Sphingomonas sp.
AGCTCGAGGTATGCGGCGAAGCGCCCTTCTACACGCTCGGACCGCTGACGACCGACATCGCGCCGGGATATTACCATATCACCAGCGGCATCGGCGCGGCGATGATCGGTTGGTACGGCACCGCGATGCTTTGCTACGTTACGCCCAAGGAGCATCTGGGCCTGCCCGACCGCGACGATGTGAAGGTCGGCGTGGTGACTTACAAGCTGGCGGCGCACGCGGCGGATCTCGCCAAGGGCCACCCGGCGGCGCAAGTCCGCGACGACGCGCTGAGCAAAGCGCGGTTTGAATTCCGCTGGCGCGACCAGTTCAACCTGAGCCTCGACCCCGACACCGCGGAGCAATATCACGACCAGACGCTGCCAGCCGAAGGCGCCAAGACCGCGCATTTCTGCAGCATGTGCGGGCCAAAATTCTGCAGCATGAAGATCAGCCAGGAAGTGCGGGAATTCGCGCGGTTGCAGAATCAGGAAGCAGAAGGCTTCATCGCCGCCGAGGAAGCAGAGGCGGGCATGGCAGAGATGAGCAAGGTCTATGACGAGACCGGGCGCGAGCTATATATGGGCGCTGGTGATCGGGAGCATGATTAGACGCACAACGACAGATGGAGTGCCCACATGCAAAGCGGAATTGATCAGCTAACGCGGCGGCTCTTATTAGCAGGGTGCATTCCCCTGCCACTGTTCCTTATCGGCGTAAGCATCGCCGGGCTCTTGGCCCCCGGCTATCAATGGATGGCCCAGCATGGCAGCGAGCTCAGCATCGTGCCCAGCTGGCCGCAGTTGCTGTTCAAACTCACGGTCATCCCTTGGGGGTTGAGCTTCATCGCCTTTGGCCTTGGCCTGATGCGGCTGACCGGACCGCGCTCGCTTGGCGCCATCTGCTGGATGCTTTTTGGTGTCGCCATGTGCTCCAACGGCCTCTGGCCGATGGGCAGTCCGATGCATGGGCTTTACGCGCTTCCCCTCGTGTCGCTGATTGCGCCTGCAATGGCCTTGGCGGAGAGCGAACGGCTCCGCGCGATGAGGGGCCTGTGGGCAGTGACCGCCATCGTCAGCCTGTGCGGCCTCTTTTACCTATGGCTCAATCTCTTGGGCATGGACCCGCAAAGCCATCGCGGCCTGACTCAGCGGCTTTTCTCGTCCATCACCTCTTTTTGGCCAGCCTTTGTCGCCTGGCGGATTTGGACGGAGCGCGCATGACCGACACTGTTTTCAAAACCACCATCATCGCCGCAGCAGCAGTGTTCACCGCGCTGTTCGCCTATTGGTGCATCCCGCCACAGATCGCCAATCCCGACATCGTCGCGGCGTTCGGCGCGGGCTTCGTCAACCCCTATGCCAGCGGCTATGCGGCGGACACGCTCGCCTGCTGGGTGATCCTGTCGGCGTGGATCCTGCACGAGCGCCGCACCCTGGGCATCCGCCACGGCCTGTGGTGCATTGTCCTGGGCGTGATCCCCGGCGTGGCGGTCGGCTTTGCGGGGTATTTGTTGGTGCGCGCGCGTCAATCGGCTGGCCGAACATGGGGCAAAGAGCATGGCGGAAATGAGCAAGGTGTGTGACGAGACCAGGCGGGAGCTCTATGTGGGCGCTGGGGATCGTGAGCATGACTGAGCCAGAGCGGTTGCGTCGCGTAAACTTGACCCTATTGGAGGCGCGGACTCATTGCAGCCACCATTGGTCGCTATGCTATTGACCCTAAATGCGAAGCGGCAGATATTATTTAAAGGAGGACGTGATCGTGAGTGAACATTTG
>JANOPV010000044.1:0-12852 GCA_031422035.1 Sphingomonas sp.
CAGCATCACCGCTGGCCAAGCTGTCACCATCAATAGGGGCAACGTCACCGAATTCGGCAGCATCAATGCGGGCGGCAATGTTGTCATCAATACCGGCTTTATGAATGCTGGCACGATTACCGCTGGCGGCAGTATCGACGCTATATCGCCAGGGGACATCCTGCTGGCTGGCACGAATTCTGTCGGCACAACCACGCTCACTGGCCGCGGGATAAGGTTGCAAGACGGCGTCGCCACCGGCGTGAACAGCGATATCATTCTGAATGGCACCGAAAGCGCGAGCGTCGGGACCGTTAACGCGGCCCGCGATGTCCGGCTGACCGGCACTAGCAATGTTATCAACTTTGACAGCATCACAGCTGGGCGCGACGCCATCCTGAACGGCAACCAGATATTTGCGACCACAGGCACGCTGAATGCAGGCCGCAACGCCAACCTGACCTCAACGTCGCTGATGTGGGTCGGCAGCATCACGGGCGCTGCGGGGGTCACCATGACCAGCGGCGATTACGTTAGGGCCGATGCCGTACGCGCGACCGGTGCGGGGGCAGCGGTCACCATCGATGCGGCGAACAATCTCAGACTGGGCTCTGTCAGCAGTGATAGCGGCGCCGTGACAATGACCGCGGGCAGCGCGCTGATTGACAATGCATCCGCCGGGACATCTGTCAGCCTGACGACGGTCAACGATGCAACGGTGACCAATACGCAAAGCGGCGGGGCGGTGACGCTGCGCTCGACCACCGGCAGCGTTACCGCAGGCACCTTACTTGCCGCAGGCAATGTGACCGTCACTGCGGCGACCAGTGCGGGTGGCGCCAATATCACCAGCACTGGCGGCAGCATCGCCTTCAATGGCGCCACCTCTGCCCGCGTCGGCGTCGCCAATGCCGCGACCACTCTGAACATCCAGAGCAACGATTTTACCACTCTGGGCACCGGCGTCAGCGGCGGGACCATGACGATTTCAGGCGCTGAGGTGCTTGTCGACAATGCGCGGACCAACGGCGCAGCGTCGGACATCACCATCACCGCAACGGGGAATGCGGCGCTGGGAACGGCAAATGCTGGGCGCGATCTTCGTGTTACCGGGCCAAACAGTGTTCAACTGTTCGGCACTACGCAGATGGCGGGGCGCGATGTCATCCTGAACGGCGCTAATCTATTCAACGATGGCACCGGCGTCACGGCGGGGCGCGCGATCAGCGTAACGACGACCGGCGTTGCCAATTTGGGCAGCCTGACTGCGGCTGATGGCATCACCGTTGCCAGCGGCAGGGTGGCTGGAGGCACACTCCGCAGCACCGGGGTTGGTAGTGCCATTGATGTCGTGGGCGGCGGGCCGGTGACGCTGACCAGTGTCAACAGCGGCGGCAGCGCTTCACTTCGCTCGACCGGCGGTGCCTTGTCGGTTGGCACGGTCAATGCGGCAGGGGCGGCGGCGCTGACTGCGGCGAGCACCATCAACGCCACGCAGGTCACCAGCACCGGCGGCTCAGTTCTGGTGAATGCAGTCGCTATCAATATCGCCAATGTCCAGGCGGCGACCACCGCGACCCTGATCGGCACGGGCCTTGTCACCCTGGGCACCGGCACTAGCGGCGGCAATTTCCGCATTGACGGCGCGAATGTCGGGATCACTAGCCTGACCACCTCCGGCGCAGCGGCGGACATAACCGTCAACGCCACACAAGCAGCGACCATTGCCACGGCAAGTGCCGGGCGCGACATCGCGATTACTGCGGCGAACCTGCAAGGCGTGAGCAGCGTGCTGACGGCGGGACGCGCCATCGGCATCACCACCTCAGGCAATGCGACATTTGGCACTGCTACAGCCGTATCCGGCGTGACGGTGACCAGCGGTGGGGCGATAAACGGCCAGTTGGCGCGCACCACTGGTGCTGGCAGCAGCGTCACTCTGTCGGGTGCGACAGGGGTGACTCTTCAAAATGTGCAATCGACCGGCACGACCGCGCTCATCGCCGGTAACGGCAAAATTGTTATCAACGCGCTGCAATCAACCGGGGCCGTAACCGCCACCGGTCAAGGCGTGAATATCAGCAGTGGCTCAGGCGGCCTCGACTTTACGACCCTGCAAGCAACGGCTGGCGATGCCATCGTCAATGCGGTCACCGGCAATCTGATCGTCCGCAACGGCAGCGCCACCGGGGCGGTCACCCTGACCACACAGGCGGGCAACCTCGACACCGGCACGCTGACCGGGGGCGCGATTACCCTGACGTCTAGCGGTATCGCAACGCTGGGCGGTGCAACGACGGCGACTGGCGCGTTAAACGTCAATGCAATTGGCAACGCGGCGATCAATGCGGTGGCGACCGGCACCAGCGTTCAGGTGCGCTCGGGCAATATCGCTATCGGCGCCAATGGCCGGTTGGGAACTGCGGGAACAACGACCGCGCTAACGCTCAGCAACACCGATACCTCCAGCCGCACCTTTATCGGCGGGGGCGACATCACTACGGGATACAGCCTGTCAGCCGCAGAAATGCTGCGCCTGTTCGGGACCAACATCACGATCAATGCGCCGCGTGCCCAAACGCAAGGCGGCGGATCGGTCGGCTCAACGCGGCCACCCGACGTTTTGATCGGCGCATTCACCCTCCAGGGCGGCGCGACCGCACAGGGCAATCTCGGCGCAGGCGGCGCGCTGGCCATCAACACCGCCGGGTCCGCCCGGGTGAACGGCGCAGTGGTACTGGACGGGATGGGTGCAACCAACAGCTTTGTCCTGAACGCGACCGAAGCGATTGAGGTTATCAACGGCCTCGGCTCAATCCGCGTCATCAATGGCGGCGCGTTGTCGGGCATCCTCGACCTGCGCTCTGACGACGTGGCGGTCGCAACCAGCGCCGCGATCACCGCCATCGGTGGGATGACCGACATCGCCGCGATCAACGACCGGCTGGGCCAGAGCGACGGGGTGCAGAGCAATGAAGGCGCGCTGGCAGCGAACACCATCCGGATCACCGCGCGCGTCGGGGTTTACATCCAGAACACGGGCACCAGTGACCGGTTCGCGGACCGGCGCGGGTTCACCACCGGCACTGGCGGGCTGTCGATCACCTCGGGCAATGCGGCAACCGGCCCGGCGCGGATTGTCATCAACGGTCAAATACCCAATGCGGCGGGCGTGCTGACCAGTGGGCGCGACACCATCCCGTTGCTGACGATCAATGGCGTGACTAATGCGGCAACAGGTTTTGCCGCTGGGTCGACGGTCAACGGGTGCCAGATTGCCAATCCAGGCGCTTGTCTCGACTTCCAAAATGACAGCGTGCCGCCACTGCAGGATGTATTTGCTGGCGCGGTCGGCGATGGCGATCCGGAATCGCCCTTTGCTCTGCTGATCGAGATTCGCGACAATGAACGGCTGCCCAATGAACCGCTGATCGACGACCCGGTCACCGGGACCGGCAATGATGATTTGTGGGATCCGGCGGCCAGCGAATGCGAAGGCGCGGAGAGTGGTGAGGCTTGTCCAGCTCCTGCTGGCGGGTAGCGGCTAGGGCGCGTTCTCGCAGGGGAATGGTGGTCGCGGTGCTCTAAACGACGCCGCGCCTGGTGGGCGCGATGCTTAGGCGACGCCGCGCCTGGTGGGCGCGGCAGGGATTGAACCTGCGACCCCACCCGTGTGACGGGTGTGCTCTACCACTGAGCTACGCGCCCCGCGTCTGGGCTTTTCAGGGCCCGGGCGGAGGCCAGCGCGATAGGCTGCTATGCAGCGATTGGCAAGGGGATGTGCAGCGCTTTGCGGGGCGGCCAGCGGCGCGAATTCCGCCCGTCAGCGGCGTACCGATATCCAGAAGCCACGAAACCTGCGCTCTAACGCAAATAGGTGCGCTACCATAAAAATGATCGCCGCAACGGCGCTGTTCACCAACAGGATCACGCGCCGAGCAAGCCCGCGACGAGCGCCGAGCCAATCAGCATCATCAGCAAGGCAACAATTGCCCGGACCATCCCAATCGTAGCGCGCCTGAGGTAACGGACGCCTAAGAACGCACCCGCGAAGGCGCACGACGTGCCGACCGCAACCAATGTCCAGTCGTGCGCCGCCAAAGCCATGCCATGCATTCCGGCGACGTAGGTCGGCAGGCGCCCCAGATCGACCAAGACTGCGATGAGAACGCCCGTCGCGATAAACTGTTCTGGTCGCAATCCCGACTTCAGCAAGAATATCGTCCGAAACGCACCTTGCTGGCCGGTGAGGCCGCCAAAGAAACCTGTGACGATGCCGCCCAACGGAATAAGCCGTGGCGGCGCGGCGAGGCGTTGAAACCAAGGCTGTAGCTCAAGGACGGCAAACACGATCATCAGCGCACCGATAATCAGTCCAGCCGCATTTGGCCCGAAGATCTGGCCGTAGGCCGCCCAGACGAAAAGGCGCGGCGTCTCGCCCAACTCACCCAACAGCCAGGCCCCCACAATGGCTGCCGGAATTGCCGGAATTCCGAACCGCATGACCGTGCGCCAATCAGCGCGGTTACCGAGCAGTCCGCCTTTGAACAGGTTGTTGAGCAGGTGGACCGCACCAGTCGCCGCTACGGCGACCTCGACTGGAAAGAACAGCGCAAAGGCGGGCAGTAACACCGTGCCCAGCCCAAAGCCCGAGTAGAGGGTGAGCCCGGAGGCTAGGAATGCGACGATACCAATCAGCAAGAAATCCATGACGAAGTTACCGTTGAGCAATTGTCAGCCAAATTGCAACTTGTCGCGCAGCTCAATCGGTTTTCACACCGCCCGCTGACGCACGCTTTTAACGTGGATTTTAAAGCGTCGCTCCCCTCCTCCACCAACAAAAAAACGACGCGGCGCCCAAGGGCACCACGCCGTTTTTTCTCCTGCCCCTAGAGGCGGACGATTAGTTAACCGCGTCCTTCAGGCCCTTGCCGGCCTTGAACTTTGGCTGGGTCGATGCCTTGATGGTCATCGTTTCGCCGGTGCGTGGGTTGCGACCGGTTGATGCCTTGCGCTGCGTCACCGAAAAGGTGCCGAAGCCGACGAGGCGGACGTCGCCGCCGCTTTTGAGTTCGTTGGTGATCGCTTCAAACACCGCATCAACCGCTTTCGCGGCGTCTTTGGCTGCCATTCCTGCGCCACCGGCGACTGCGCCGATCAGATCCTGCTTGTTCATATTATGAGAACCCCTTGAACTATGATTCTGCCCGTGTTCGGAATCGACCGGGCGTGGGTGCAGTAACGACGTTTACCCGTCGGTTGTCAAAGAAAAAACCACGTTTTTCGTCGCATATCCGCGTCAGGACCGGCAAATTTCAATGCCGCAGTGCAGCATCGCCCTCCCCGCCGAGCGGCGGCGGCAGCGCGGCCAGTTCATCCGCCTCGGTCCACTCGATTGCAGCAAGCGGGGCAACCAGCGCCAGCGCCAGCACTTCGTCGACATGACTGACCGGTATGATGCGCAGTCCCGCCTTCACATTCTCGGGAATTTCCGCGAGATCCTTTTCATTCTCTTGCGGAATTATGACCGTGGTGATGTTGCCGCGCAGTGCTGCGAGCAGCTTTTCCTTGAGCCCGCCAATGGGCAGCACCCGACCGCGCAACGTGACTTCGCCGGTCATCGCGACGTCGCGGCGCACCGCAATCCCGGTGAGGGTCGAGACCATCGCGGTGACCATGCCGACCCCTGCCGACGGCCCGTCCTTTGGCACCGCCCCTTCGGGTAGATGGATGTGGATGTCTTTGCGCTGAAACAGGCTGGGCTTGATGCCATAGCTTGGCGCACGCGCCTTGACGTAGCTCATCGCCGCCGAAATGGATTCGGTCATCACGTCGCCCAGCTTGCCGGTGGTTTTCACCTGTCCGCGCCCGGGCACAGTGACCGCCTCGATAGTCAGCAGCTCTCCGCCCACTTCGGTCCAGGCGAGCCCGGTGACGGCACCGATCTGATCCTCGGTATCACCGACGCCGTGCCGGAATTTACGCACGCCCGCGAATTCGCCCAGATTTTCCGGCGTAACGCTAACGCTTTCGACCTTGCCTTCGAGGATGCGGCGCAGTGCCTTGCGCGCCAGCCGGGCGATTTCGCGCTCCAGCGTCCGCACCCCGGCTTCACGCGTATAGTAGCGGATCAGGTCACGTAGGCCATCTTCGGACAGCGCAAATTCGCCAGCCTTTAGCCCGTGCGCTTCGATCTGTTTTGGCAGCAAATGACGCAGCGCGATCTCGACCTTTTCATCCTCGGTATAACCCTCGAGCCGAATGATCTCCATCCGGTCGAGCAAAGCCTGTGGCAGGTTGAGGCTGTTGGCGGTGGTGACGAACATGATGTTCGACAGATCAAGGTCGAGCTCAAGATAATGATCGTTGAACCGGCTATTCTGTTCCGGGTCGAGCACCTCCAACAGCGCCGACGCGGGGTCACCGCGGAAATCCTGGCCCAACTTGTCGATCTCATCGAGCAGGACCAGCGGGTTCATCGTCTCCGCCTTTTTCAGGTTAGTGACGATCTTGCCGGGCATTGAACCGATATAGGTGCGGCGATGGCCGCGAATTTCCGCCTCATCGCGCACGCCACCGAGCGACTGGCGAACGAATTTGCGACCCGTGGCGCGGGCAATCGAACGGCCGAGGCTGGTCTTACCCACGCCCGGCGGACCGACGAGGCACAGGATCGGCCCTTTCAGCTTGTTCGTGCGAGTCTGGACCGCGAGATATTCGATGATACGCTCCTTGACCTTGTCGAGCGCGAAATGATCCTCATCAAGGATCGTCTGCGCTTCAACGATGTCGCGCTTCAATTTTGATTGCTTACCCCACGGCACGCCTAGCAGGACGTCGAGATAATTCCGCACGACGGTAGCTTCGGCGGACATCGGGGCCATGCCTTTGAGTTTCTTAAGCTCGGCCAGCGCCTTGGCCTTGGCTTCTTTGGGCATCTTTGCCTTTTCGATGCGGAGCTGCAGCTCGACCAGTTCGCCTTCACCGCCCTCTTCGCCCTCACCGCCCAGTTCGCGCTGAATCGCCTTCAACTGTTCGTTGAGATAATATTCGCGCTGGGTCTTTTCCATCTGCCGCTTGACCCGGCCGCGCACCCGCTTTTCGACCTGGAGCGCACCAAGCTCGCCCTCCATGAAGCCGAGGACGAGTTCTAGCCGCTTGGCGGGATCATCCTCAGCAAGGATACCCTGTTTATCGGCAACACTGGCGTTCAAATTGGCGGCAATACCGTCCGCGACATGGCCGGCGCGGGTCAGCTGCTCGATCTGGGTGACCGTCTCAGACGGCATCCGCTTGTTCAGCTTGGCATATTTGCCGAACTGATCGACGGTGGTCCGCATCAGGGCGATAGCGTCCGCGGCGTCTTCCTCCGCTTCGTTCAAAATGTCGACACGGGCCTCAACCCAATGGACGCGCTTGTCGCCCTCACCCAGCTCGGACGGCACTAGCGCAGTCAGCCGCGCGCGCTGCTTGCCCTCGACCAGCACGCGAACAGTGCCGTCGGGCAGTTTCAGCAGCTGCAAGACGGTTGCGACAACGCCGAGTTCAAACAGATCGGCGATCTCAGGCTCATCATCTGCGGGATCACGCTGGGCAACCAGCACGATGTCCTTGTCGCCGGCCATGGCCCGCTCCAGCGCGGCCACAGATTTATCGCGGCCGACAAATAGCGGCACCACCATCTGTGGAAAAACAACAATGTCGCGCAGTGGCAACAATGGAAAACTACTGGTCATTCATGCTCCAAGGCGCAGCGTTGCGCTATATCGTGTCGCCGACGTGGCGCTGTGTTGGATCGTCATATGGTTGCGCTGCGCAGCGCCTTCAATATCCGCCAGCGTCAATATCCTATAGTGCTCAGGCCATGCCGGGCAGCTTGAACCCGGCGGGTAGCGGCAGCCCTTCGGTCATTTTGCCCATTTCGGCATTGCTGGCGGCATCGGCCTTGACCCGGGCATCGTTAAGCGCGGCGGCAACGAGGTCCTCCAGCATCTGTTTCTCACTAACAGCCATCAGGCTGTCGTCGATATTGACCCGGCGAATGCGCCCCTTGGCGGTGGCGGTGATTTTGACCAGGCCGCCACCAGCGACGCCCTCAACCTCGATCGTATCGAGTTTGGCCTGGGCCTCACCCATTTGCTGCTGGATGCGCTCAGCCGCTTCTTGCGCGGCGCGGATCATATCTTCCATCGATTTCATCAGCTTACTCCTTGGTCCGCACCGGTTTCCGGCGGGCGATATTCGGCATCTGGAAAAATACGCATGGCTTCTGCGACGAGCGGTTCTGCGCGCATCGTATCAACAAAAGCAGCCTCGGTGGCGGCGGCCTGTTCGGGCAATGTCGGTGCGCCGGGCTGGTCGGACAAGGACACCGTCCACCCGCCGCCCAAAGCGTTTCGCAAAATGCGCTGAAGCTCACCCACTGCACCATCATCGATCGTTGCAGTGCGCGCCAACGTCAGTTGCTCAGGCGCCAGCGCGACCAACCGCGCCTCCCTCCGCAACCGCGACGCAGCCAGATGTTGTCCGGCATTGGCCAGAGCGTCGATGAGCGCCGCGAGGGTAGCTGGCGCCGCGGCCTCTGCGATGTGCAGTGTTGGGGCCGGAGTCTCAACATGCGGCGGTTCGGCATGAACTGGCGCAGCGACTGACGGTGCAACAGGGTCGGCTATCGGTGCGGGCTGGACTTGAGTTGCCGTAATCTGGACTGGGGTAACGGGAACAGGCGGAGGTGCCGCCGCGCCGCCGTCGCGCAGCAAGCGGGCGAGATCGTCGGGGTCGGGCAGCGTTCCGGCATGAATCACTCGCAACACAGCCATTTCCGCTGCCATGAGCGGGTCCGACGCCTGCGCCACCTCATCATGCGCGCGCAGCAGGAGCTGCCACAGCCGTTGCAGCTTCGCCATGCCGATGGCCTGCGCCCATAGCTCGATGGCCGCGTTATCCTCGGGTGTGCGCGCCGGGTCCGCCCCGCGACTAATCCGCGTCAGCGCCACGCCATGCGCGAGCCCCATCAGCGCGCGGATCTGCGCCAGCGGCTCCATGCCGCGCGCATAGCCACCGCGCAAAAGGTCCATCGCCCCCGGCGCATCGCCATCGATCATCATCCCGAACACCGCCCGCGCGGTGCCGCCATCGGCCATGCCGAGCATATCGCGGACTTGCGCCGCAGTAATCCGGCTGTTGCCGTCAAGGTCGCTATGGGCGATCGCCTGGTCGAGGATCGACAGGCCGTCACGCACCGACCCCTCTGCCGCCGCCGCGATCAGGCGCAGCGCCTCGTCCTCAGCCGCCACCGTCTCTGCCGCGCAAATGTGGACAAAGTGATTGTGGAGCAATTCTGGTGTGATCCGCCGCAGATCAAAACGCTGGCACCGTGACAGGACGGTGACCGGCACCTTGCCCACCTCCGTCGTCGCGAACAGGAATTTCACATGCGGCGGTGGCTCCTCCAGCGTCTTGAGGAGCGCATTGAACGCGTTCTTCGACAGCATGTGGACTTCGTCGATGATGTAGATTTTATACCGCGCGGAGACCGCCGAATAGCGGACGGCCTCAATAATTTCGCGGACATCATCGACGCCGGTATGACTGGCGGCGTCCATTTCGATGACGTCGATATGCCGACCCTCAGCAATGGCAACGCACGGGTCGCAGACGCCGCACGGGTCAATGGTCGGGCCGCCCTGCCCATCCGCGCCGATGCAATTCAGCCCCTTGGCGATCAATCGCGCGGTCGAGGTTTTGCCGACTCCGCGCACTCCGGTCATCAGAAAGGCGTGCGCCAGACGGTCGCGGGCAATCGCATTGGACAGCGTCTGCACCAGCGCGTCCTGCCCGATCAGCTCAGCAAATGTCTGCGGCCGGTATTTGCGCGCGAGCACGCGATAGGCCGCGCCGGTTGACGCGCGCGGCGGCGCCGCCGGCAAATCCATGCCAAGCAAGGGTTCTTCAGCCGGGATGGAATCAGGTTCGTCGATCACAGGATCTGACATAGGGCGACGCTGCGGACTTGTCGAAGGGGGATGATCGAGAAATGGGTGGGAGCCGGAACGACCCGCCGCGAATTCGTTGCGGCTGCTTCCTTCCGGATCTGACCGGGTTGGCGAAGACGGCGTCCGCCCGACTCCCGAGCGGGCATATGGCGGCGAACCGGCAGTTTTACAAGCCGGGGCTATAACCCCTGCATATCCCGGCTCTCGCCGGGTATCCGCACCACCAGCCCATCGGGGACATCCCCGAGTGTCAGCTGGCAAGCGAGGCGACTAGTGCGACAGGCCCCGGCGGCGAGGTCGAGCATATCTTCCTCAGCCTCGGTCGCGCGGGGAAGTGCGGCGAACTGGGCGCTGTCATCAATGATGATGTGGCAGGTGGAGCAGGCCATCTGGCCTTCGCACGTGCCCTCCAGCGGCATCCCGGCACTCTGGGCGATGTCGAGCAATGTCTGATCGGGCGCGCCGCCAGCGTCTGTGCGGCCATTGCCATCGGCGTGGAGGAAGGTGATGCGGGTCATGTCATGCCTTGCACTGTCGCCGCAGCTTTGATGGCTTGCAAGCCGCTGCGCAAGTCGGCCTCGCTGGTGTAGCGTCCCCAGCCGAGGCGTAGCGAGCTGCGGGCATCCGCCTCGGTCAACCCCATCGCGCGCAGCACATGGCTCGATCGGCCAGAGCCGCTGCCACAGGCACTGCCGAGACTGAAGGCGACCTGACGCGCGTCAGACAGCAGACGCGTGGCATTAACACCAAGGCGGCGGATGTTGATATTGCCGCGATAGCGATGGTCGGTCGATCCGTTGACGGTCCAGCCCACCATTTCCTCGGCCGCGACATCCCACAGATGGGCGACGTGCGCCGCATCGGCGTCCATCCGCTGGACAGCGATGGTGGCGGCAGCCCCGAACCCGGCGACCAGCGCTGGTGAGACAGTTCCGGCCCGCATGCCCTGTTCCTGCGCCCCGCCCAGCATGAACGGTGGGAGTTTGAGGCCGTCCCGAATCCACAGCGCGCCGATACCTTTTGGCCCATGGATTTTATGGGCGGTGACGGCGATAAGGTCCGGCCCCTCGGGGATGCTCATCCGCCCGAACCCTTGCACCGCGTCGCACAGCAGCAGGGAGCCGCGCGCGTGTGCCGCTGCGGCATAATCCGCGACCGGCTGGATCGTGCCGACTTCGTTATTCACTAGCATGACGGCGACGATCCCGTTTTCGGGCAACAGCGCTGGGTCGGGCGCGGGCAACACGCCATCGGCGGCGACCGGCAGGACGGTGCCATTCAGCGCTTCAACGCACTGCATAGTTGCGGCATGTTCGATGGTGGAACCGGCGACCCCGCCCGGACGCACTTTCACACCGCTGACAAGCGCCCAGTTAATCGCCTCGGTCGCGCCAGAGGTGAACACCACGCGTCCGCCCGGCGGGAGCAGTGCCGCCACCGCATCGCGCGCCATTTCGACCGCGACCGACGCGGCCCGACCAGCGCGATAGGGGCTGGCAGGGTTGGCATAGCCATCCCCTTCAACGCCGGACAGCCAAGGCAGCATCGCGTCGCGCGCCTCTGGTGCCAGCGGCGTTGTGGCCTGATAATCTAGGTAGATCACACGTGTAACGCCCATCTATTGCGAACGATTCGCAAAAGTTGCAGTTTGCAGCTCTTGTCTATATAGGGCGCAGCCTGTCGTCGCCAACCCGCAACCGCGCGGGGTTAGCGCACCATTGAAAGTCAGCCCCATGCCCGACGTGATTTTTCCCGGACCCGAAGGTCGTCTTGAGGGGCGCTTTACCCCTGGCCCGCGCCCGCGCGCGCCGGTTGCAATGATCCTGCACCCGCATCCACAAGGCGGCGGGACGATGAATGATCGCATCACCATGGCGCTCTATAAGACCTTTGTCCGTCGCGGCTTTTGCGTATTGCGGTTCAACTTTCGCGGCGTCGGGCGCAGCCAGGGCGTGTTTGACAATGGCATTGGCGAATTATCCGATGCGGCGTCGGCGCTCGACTGGGTGCAGTCGATCCATCCGGAGGCGCAGACCACCTGGGTCGCGGGTTTCAGCTTTGGCGCATGGATCGGCATGCAGTTGCTGATGCGGCGGCCCGAAGTGCGCGGCTTCATCTCGGTCGCGCCGCCCGCCAATATGTATGACTTCACCTTCCTCGCACCGTGCCCGGCCTCCGGGATCATCGTCAACGGCATCAATGACGAGATCGTCAACGCGCCGTCGGTGCAAAAGCTCGTTGATAAGCTGCGGACGCAAAAGGGCATCACCGTCCACCATGACGAAATCCCGCGCGCGAACCATTTTTTCGAGCATGAAATGGAACAGCTGATGAAATCGGTGGATAATTATCTGGATATGCGGCTGTCGCCCAATTCGCCAATCCGGTGAGGCGTTAACGAGCGTCAGGGTTGGCGAGCGTCGCGCCATTCGCCGTCGGCACCAGCCAGATCGCGACATTCGCAAACATGATGAGCGATGCCAGGCCCATCAGCACCGCCTGCTTGCGGGTGCCGCGGCGGAGCATGATGATGGTGCCGATGGCGAGTGCGACACCAGCGAGCATGAAGATGGAGATGATGAGATCCATCGGCGCTGGATAGCCCGGTGCGACCGCAGCGCCAAGCGCCTAAGCGGCGAATTGTGCCAGCAGGGCGAGGGCCATCGGGACGGCAGCGGCGGTGGTACGGGCGATTATGGCGAAGCTCATGATCATCCTCTGCCGCCAAACAGTTAACAAAAACTTACCGGGCGGTTTGCGAAAGTCGCCGCAAAGCACTGGCGCGAATCCCTCCCCTCCCCTATTGGCGCAGGCGAATCTGGAGCAGGATTACCGCCATGCAGATCGCTATCGCCTCCGACCATGCCGCCATCGCGCT
>JANOPV010000045.1:0-14998 GCA_031422035.1 Sphingomonas sp.
GATCGCCCGCGCTTTCACCACTCGCCCGCACCCTGATGATCGCCTCGATCCAAACCGGACGGCGACGACCCGGCGCAGCGTGACCGTCAACTTGGCCGAATCACCACTGGCGTGGCTGCACGCCCGCCGATTGCTGACCGATCAGCAGCTGTTGGCCGGGGAACGGCTACGTTCCGACTATGAACGCGCGGGCCTCGGTGCCAATATTACTATGCGCTGGGACGCGGCACCGCCCGGACATGGCGCCCGCGGTGGCAGCGGCGCGAGCGACGCCAGCGTCCGGCGCATAGATGCCCATCGCCGCTTTCATGGCGCGCTCGACCATGCCGGACCCGGCCTTGCCGACATCTGCTGGCGGGTAATTTGTGCGGGGGAGGGGGTGCCAGGGGCGGAACGGGCGCTGGGCTGGCCCGCGCGTTCCGGGCGGCTGGTACTGACGCTGGCACTCGACCGGCTAGCGAGGTTTTACGGTGTTAGCTGAGGCTGCTTACGCCCCCAGCCCCTCGACCATTTCCGCCAGTTCCAGCCAGCGGTCTTCGGCAGCGCCTTTTTCAGCGCGTAGTGAATCAAGGGCCGCCGTCAGCGTCGCGAATTTTTCCGGCGCGCGCATGTATAGCGCTGGGTCGTTGAGTTCAGCTTCGGCCGTCGCCATCCTGGCCTCGATTTCGGTGATCCGCACCGGCAGCGTGTCGAAATCGCGCTGGTCGTTATAGGTCAGTTTGGTAGATTTTCGGGTGACCGATTGCGCTTCGGAATTTTGTGCATTCACTGTGAAGTTAGGCAGTTTTCTGCGGGTTTCAGCCTTGGTCCGATTGGCCCGTTCGGCGCGCTGGGCTGCCCAGTCGCCATAGCCACCAGCGACCACATCGACATGGCCACTCCCGTCGAGGCCGAGGGTGACGGTCACGGTGCGGTCGAGAAAATCGCGGTCGTGGCTGACGAGGAGGACGGTGCCTTCATAATCGGCGATGACCTCCTGGAGCAGGTCGAGCGTTTCGAGGTCGAGGTCGTTGGTCGGCTCGTCGAGCACCAGCAGGTTGGATTCGCGGGCAAATTCTCGGGCCAGCAACAATCGCGATTGCTCGCCGCCCGACAAAGTGCCGATCCGCGCTTCGCTCATATTCGGGTCGAACAGAAAGTCCTTGAGATAGCCCTTGATATGCTTTTTCTCGCCGCGCACATCGATCCAGTCGCCGCCGTCGGCCAATATGTCGCGGACGCGCTTGTCGGGCGTCATCAGCGCGCGCTGCTGGTCGATGACGATCCCGGCGAGCGATTTGGCGCGGTTAACTTTGCCGCTGTCCGGAGCAATTTCGCCGGTAAGGAGCTTCAGCAACGTGGTTTTGCCGGTGCCATTGGCCCCAACCAGCCCGATGCGGTCGCCGCGCTGCACGCGAAAACTGAAATCGCGGATGATCGTCCGTGCCGCGTCGCCTTCGCCATAGGATTTGGTGATATGTTCAGCAGTAATCACCGATTTGGTCCGAACATCATCCTTGGCCAGGCCGAGCTGGGCGGTGCCCGTCGGGTTGAGCATCGCTGCTCGCGTGGCGCGCATTTCGTAGAGCTTCTCCAGCCGCCCTTGGTTGCGCTTGCGCCGTGCCGTTACGCCGCGTTCAAGCCAATGTGCCTCAATTTTCAGTTTGGCATCGAGCCGGTCGGCATTGCGGGCTTCTTCGGCGTAAATCTGCTCCATCCACGCTTCAAAACCGCCAAAGCCGATGGCCTTGCGCCGCATCGACCCGCGGTCGAGCCACAGGGTTTCGCGGGTCAGCCGGGTCAGAAACGCCCGGTCATGACTGATCGCCACAAACGCTCCAGAAAAGCGCGACAGCCATCCCTCCAGCCATTCGATTGCCCCGAGGTCGAGATGGTTGGTCGGCTCATCAAGCAGCAGGATGTCGGGCTCGCTGGCCAGCGCCCGGGTCAGCGCGGCGCGCCGTTTCTCGCCGCCACTCGCGGTGCCCGCGCTGCGCGTCAGGTCGAGCCCCATCTGATCGGCAATCGCCGCAACCGCATGGGCGGTAGGGCCGTTGGGCCCGGCAGTCGCAAAATCCGCCAATGTCGCATGGCCGCTGAAATCGGGGTCCTGTTCCAGCATCACGACCCGCGTGCCTGGCACCAGCGTGCGATTGCCCTGATCGGCCTCAACTTGATCCGCCAAAAGACGCAGCAGCGTCGATTTCCCCGCGCCATTGCGGCCGATCAGCGCCACCCGCTCGCGCTCGCCGATATAGATGTTCAATCCCTTGAACAGCCAGCCGGAGCCCTGAACGATACCGAGATTTTCATAGGAGAGCAGCGGTGCAGCCATTATGAACGGGGCCCTAGACGCGGGTTCAGCCGCGATCAAGGCACGCGCCGTTATTCACCGCGATGCTGGCTGTTGAGGCGTAAGTCGCAGGCCAGCCAAAGGAGAAGACAATCCCATGTTGAAGTCCACCATTGCCGCCGCGAGTCTGCTCGCTTGTGTCCTGCCTGCCGCAGCCATGGCGCAGAGCCAACCACCCGTTCAGCCGCAGGGAATGAACCAGATGACTGACGCGCCGCTTTTGGCCTTTTCGATTACTGAAGAAGTGCGCAGCGCGCCCGATCGCGCCCGTGTGGGTGCCGGGGTCGTGACAACCGCGCCGACCGCGGTTGAAGCGATGCGCCAAAATGCGACGGCGATGACGCGCCTGACTGCCGCGCTAAGGCGCGCCGGCATTGAAGCCCGCAACATCCAGACCAGTGGTATCAGCCTTTCCGCGCAGTATGATTACACCCCGCAACAACAGGGGCAACCGCCGCGCCTGATCGGCTATCAGGTGACCAACATGGTCAATGTCGTGACCAGTGACATCGCCAATCTCGGACGCCTGCTCGATGCGCTGGTCGAAGCGGGCGGCACCAACATCGATGGTCCCAGCTTTTTCATGGATAATCCCGATGTGGCGCTCGATACGGCGCGCCAGCGGGCAATGACCCGGGCGGGCGAACGCGCGCTGCTCTATGCTCGTGCGGCTGGCTATAGCCGGGCGCGGCTGATTGCGGTCAGCGAAGGCGGTGCGATCCCGGTGCAGCCGATGCCCGTCATGGCAATGGCCCGCATGGAAGCCGCTGATGCTGCAACCCCGGTGCAGCCGGGACAGGTGACGAACGGCGTATCCCTGTCGCTGCAATATCGTCTGGAGCGTTGATGGCCGGGCGCTGGCAGTGGACGGCCTTGCTGCCGCTGCTTGCGCTCGCTGCTTGTGGTTCAGGGCAAGGGTCGGCGGAGCGCGGTCCGCCGTCGGCTGCGAACGACCCCATACTTGCGGCGGACAGCCCAGTTGCGCTGACTCTGGTTGCCCAAGAAGGCAATGCCGCGCTTATTCGTGGACGGTTGGCCCTAGAGGACGGCTGTTTATACTTGCGTGAGCAGGATGGCGGGCGGGTGCTCCCGACATTTCCCTGGCCAGGCACGCGATGGAATCCTGAAAGCGGGACCCTGACCATTTTTGGCCGTCAACGTTATCGACTGGGAGACATTGTTGAGGCGGGTGGTGGATTTCTGAGTGAGGACGCCGCCGCCAGCGATCGTGACGCCATCCAGCGGCTGCTGGTTGCGCCGCGCCCAGCATGCGACACAAGCCGGGTTGCCGTTTTATATTTCGGGCCGAGCAACGGAACCAGGCTCTAAGCCGCTAGCATTACTTCCACGGCCAAGGCCGTTCGCGGAACCACTTGGTGACAACATATTTATGGCCCTTGCGGACCTTCATGCCGTGATGGAGGGTCGCAGGATTAACGGCGCCATCTGGAGTCAAATTGCACCATATCAGTAGTTTACCTGCCTCAGGCTGATGGATCTTTCCGGTCGATTGAAACCGCGTGCCGCCTCCGGCGATAACATCATTGAGATAGATCATCATCGTCCAGGTGCGTTGCCCCGGAACCGCAGTATGGTCCTCAAAATCGACGCCGGTTGGTTCAAAATAGTCGGTATGCGCCTTGAATTCCTGTCCCTCCGCATAGCGTTGGCCTTGCAGCGGTTCGCCAAAGGGCGCGGCAATGCCGACAAGGTCGCACAGCCTCGCGTCGATAGCCGATATGAATAAGTCATGGTGATCGAGGTCGCAGGTGCTGCTGGTGCGGAACGCCGTATCGCCGATGTCGTCGGTTATCGTAGACGGCCGGTGCTGCGTCTCGATCATGGCGATCAGCGTTGCGCAATCCTCGAGTGCCAGAAATTGGGGCAGGAAAAATTGTTGCAAGTCTCGGTGTGGCACCTGCCGCACACCCGCTGTCGCTGCCAGCCTGGCAGCCGTCAGGGCAGCGCCCGATGAACCCATGTCAAACCACATGCCCGCTTCGATAACGGTTGTTCGTAACGGCGACAACGCTTGACGTAACGGGCTGCGCTCGCGTATCGGCCTCCCCTTCGTTGTAACGGTTTTTTACGCCGCTACGCGATGTGGCGACCTTAGCTCAGTTGGTTAGAGCGCCGGTTTGTGGTACCGGAGGTCGCGGGTTCAAACCCCGTAGGTCGCCCCATTCGCTCCCTAAATGCGACAAGCTATTTCGGGCGTGACTTGGCGCGCCCGCCCACTTATTACGCTGACACGCAATTTTATTGCCGTTGCAGGAGCGTCATAATGCCCGCCGTTTGGGATTTGCCCGATTTTGACGACCATGAGCATGTCCATATGTTTCGGGATCGCGACAGCGGCCTAAGCGCCGTGATCGCGGTGCACTCGACGCATTGCGGCCCAGGTGCCGGTGGCGTCCGGTTTTGGCATTACGCTAACAGCGCTCATGCGGTAACCGATGCGCTGCGCTTGTCGCGCGGCATGAGCTATAAGAACGCAATGGCCGGTTTGCCCATGGGCGGCGGCAAAGGCGTGATCTTGGCTGACGAAGCGCGTTCCAAAACTCCGGCGATGCTCGCCGCTTTTGGCCGGGCGATTGAGTCGCTGGGTGGCAGCTATGTGACCGCAGAGGATGTCGGGATGACTGATGCTGATATGGTCGCGATTGCTTTGGAAACCCGCCATGTTTCAGGCCTCCCGGTTGTTGCGAGCGGCGCTGCAGGAGGCGACCCCGGGCCGTCGACCGCGCTCGGTGTTTATCTTGGTGTTTTGGCGGCAATCCGTGAAGGGCTTGGAGCTGATAGCGCGCGAGACGTGCGGATCGCTATCCAGGGCGTCGGCAGTGTCGGCGGCGGTGTCGCGCGGCGGTTGGCGGAGGACGGTGCGCGGCTGACGCTTGCCGACGTCAATCTCGGTCGGGCAAAGGCGCTGGCGGACGAATTGGGTGCCGACCTCGCGGATTCGGGTGAGATCATGACCGTCGACGCGGATGTGTTTTCGCCAAATGCACTTGGCGCAATATTGACCGAAGCTAGCATTGCCAAATTGAAACCCCGGATCGTCGCTGGCGGTGCAAATAACCAGCTGGCAACCGCCGCTGATGGCCAGCATGTCCATGATGCCGGGATCACTTATGCCCCCGATTATGTCATAAATGCGGGTGGCATCATCAATGTTGCGCTGGAGTATCTGGGCCATAGATTGGCCAATGGTGGCAGTGCCGCAGACGTGCAGAGCCGCATACGCCTGATCCCGGAACGATTGGCAGCCATCTGGGCCGACAGCCGCGCCACGGGCACGCCGGCGTCAGTGGTCGCTGACCGCATGGCGCAAAGGTTGATTGGGCGCGGCTGATGTAGCGCTGAGAAGTGGCGGAGGTCGGCCAGAGCTGCTGGCTTGCAGCGGTGCCGGGGATTGGTCGATGAGTGTTGCGGACTGTGCAGCGCCAGCTTCGCGCGCGAAATGCCACCCTTGCAACATGTCGCAGCCAGCAGCCCGCATGACGACTGCTTGGGCCTCGCTCTCAATGCCCTCTGCGACCGTGGTCATGCCGAGCGCGCGGGCGACGGCGATGCTGGAATGGAGCATGGCCCGGGCACCTTCGTCAGTCATGGATTCCGCGACCAAGGTGCGGTCGATTTTGAGCGTATCGAAAGCAAAACGGCGCAAGAAGCCGATCGACGCGTACCCAGTCCCAAAGTCATCAAGCGCGAGACGGACACCCAGAGCGCGGATGGCATCGAGCGCGGAGCCAGCCAGAACGGGATCGCTGACAACGTAGGTTTCGGTAATTTCGAGCGTCAGGCGCGCGGCCGGGAAATTGGTTTGCGCCAGCGTGGCGGCGATAGTCTGCGGAAAGTTGGGATTGCGCAGTTGCGCGGCAGAGACATTGACCGAAACCATCATGTCCCCCCAATCTTGGGCATCCATGCAAGCGCGCCGCAGGACAAACTGACCGATCCGATCGATCAGGCCAGTGTCCTCAGCGATAGGAATGAACTGCTCCGGACCAATAGCCAGGCCCTTCTCGTTTTCCCACCGCAGCAATGCCTCGAAGCCGCTGATAACGCCGGTGCGCGCATCAATCAGCGGTTGATAGACGACGTTAAGTTCATCCCGATCAAGTGCCGTGCGCAACTGCGTCTCTATGTCGAGCGCCTCGGTCCGCTTTTGATCGTGACTGAAATCAAACCAGTGCCAGCACATCTTGCCGCTCCGTTTCGCGACATACATCGCAACATCAGCCTGGCGCATGAGTTCGCTGGCACTTTCCCCGGCGGTGCCGCGGCAGCTGAGGCCGATACTTGCACCCACGCCGATAGTTCGGTCGCCAATCTCAAAGGGTTCGCGCATCCTCATCAGGAGCGCCTCAACGCTGGCAATCAGGCGTTCCTTCGCGCCGTCACCATGGGCGAGGATTGCAAATTCATCGCCGCCTAAGCGTGCGGTGCTGCCTGGATTGGGGGCAATGCCAGCGATAAAGCTGGCGCATTGGACGATTAACTGGTCGCCAACGCCATGTCCGTACAGGTCGTTGACCAGTTTAAAGCCGTCAAGGTCGACAAAGGCGAGAGCAACATCGGCTTCGGTGCTCAGAACACGCTGGGTCAAGCGTCTGAGCGCGCGACGATTGGGCAGTTCCGACAAAGCATCCAGCAGCGCAATCCGGTTGATTTCAGCAACCGAAGCGTAGCTGCGCCGCAGCAGCAGGGCGCAGGCAATGAATGCAGCCAAGAGTGCAACTAGCATGAACGGCAATGAACGAGCGACGGCGGAACTGCCGGGTAACGTCGGACGCCAGCGTAAAGTGCCGATGTCGTTGCCAGCAATATCATGCAGCGTCGTGACATCCGTCCCGTTGTCGTTCAGCAATAGCGCGCCGTCGGCACCGCCAGCTGCCCCCGGTTCGAGTTGCTCGATGATTAGGGTTTCGCCAATTTCGGCGACGTTGGCGCGCGACAAGGGGCGCGTGAACAGCACATATATTGGCTCGCGATTGCGCGCTCTATGCGCCGTCAAGAGCGTCGGCGTTGTCGGCTGGACCAGCGCCAGTCCGACGAGCCGGATACCATCGGCGCTACGCAATAGTGCATGCGTTTGGCCGTCAGCGGCGGCGGATGCCACAAGGCGGTCAAATTCAGGGCCAAGCCATTGCCTCGGACTGACCGACGATAGCGCACCGTTTTTGAGGTTGAAAACGATTTGGCCGGTGCGGCGCACGGCAACGACGCCGTCATAAAGTTCGCCGTTCGCCGTGGTATCAACATAGTTGTCCGCGACAAAATCGCGGACCCCGATATTGTCATACAGGGCGATGGCAGCATCGTCCCAATTGGCGTTGTCGCCAGCAATCGCCAGCAATTCGGCAGCTTCGCTCATGACGGCATTGCGCAACGCATGCGCCGTGCGCTCACTGTCGATGCGATTAGCCTCAGTCGCCGTGCGCCACAGACTGACGCCGGTCAGCGCGATCAGCACAACGATCATCGCTAATATAGCGAGCACCGGGCGCGACAGGCCGAAATGACCGCGTATTTTGTTATATTGGAACATTGGCGACAGACGATCCTTCGCCTGTCGGCATAGCTGCAGATTCTTAACAAGCGGCGAATCGGGACGCTGCTGCACCCTCTTTGCAGGGCGGTCCGCTTCGCCTATCAACAACGGCATGCATCGTTTCGCAAATCCCCAGCGTTTTTTAGGCATCGCCCGACCGCTGACGCCGTGGCTGATTGGCGTTGGGCTCGGGCTCGTCCTGATCGGCTGCTGGGCCGGGCTGACACAGGTGCCGGCCGAGGCGCGGCAAGGCGACAGCGCGCGCATCCTGTATATCCATGTGCCAGCGGCCTGGCTCGGCATGGGCGGCTGGGGTGCGCTCGCCATCGCAGCGCTGATGCAATTGGTGTGGCGGCATCCGCTGGCTGGCGTGGCGGCGCGGGCGATTGCCGCCCCGGGCGCGCTCTTTACCGCCATCTGCCTCGCGACCGGTTCGGTCTGGGGCCGCCCGACCTGGGGCACCTGGTGGGAGTGGGATGGCCGGATGACATCGATGCTGGTGCTCCTGTTCCTCTATGGCGGCTTCATCGCTTTTGTGAATGCGGGGGACGAACGCACCACAATCAGCCGCTCCGCCGCTATTTATGCGCTGGTCGGGGCCATCAACCTGCCGATCATCAACCGGTCGGTGGTGTGGTGGAACAGTCTGCACCAGCCCGCTAGCATCACTGCGGGCGGATCGAGCATCGCGCCCGAACTGCTGTGGCCATTGGGATTGACCGTGGTCGGATTCTCGCTGCTATTCGGCGGTATCGTCTTAATGCGGATGCGCGCTATCTTGGCCGAGGCGAAAGTAGAGGCGCGGCTGCGGCGAATGGCGGCCAGTTGACGCCTATAGGGCAGTCATGAGGTTACAAAACTAAACGTTGGACATGTTTTATCTGTGTCCTTTGTTTCTTTATCGCGACGCGGCCGGGCTCACTAACGGGAGAGGATTAGGCGGCATTGTTGGGCTTGGCGCTTCAAGCATTGCTCTCCGAATGTACCATAAGACGACGGCTGTAGGACAGCGGCGTCACCCGCTTATCTAGGCACAATTTGTGATTGCCCCCTATTTCCGGCAACCGCTCTATGATAGTTAGTTAGCTAACAAACAAATTAGGAGTGTCTTTGCATGTCTCTCATTTCGCGCCGAGCGCTTCTCACTACTGGCGCAGTCGCCGCGACGATAACGTTCGCGGCAGGGAGTTTCGCCTGGTATCCCGGCACGGCGTCGGCCACCGAACCGTGGCGGCGAGCAGGACAAAGCCTGGGTGACCCACGGCTTGATGCGCTCGCTTATGCGATCCTCGCGCCTAATCCGCATAATCGGCAACCGTGGCAATTTACGCTGGCTGAGGGGAACCGGATAGACATCCGCTGTGACCTCAACCGGCGGCTGGCGCATACCGACCCGTTCGATCGGCAGCTGGTCGTTGGGTTCGGCTGTATGTTGGAATTGCTGCGGATTGCAGCGGCTGAACGCGGCTATGCGGTGACAATAGCGCCATTTCCCGACGGCGAACCGGTGCCGCGGCTGGACGCACGGCGAGTAGCAACCGCGGTGTTCCGCCGCGATCTGACGGTGGTTCGTGACCCGTTGGCGGAGAGCATCCTCAACCGGCGCTCGACCAAGACTATCTATAGCCAGCGCGGGGTTCCCGCGGATCGATTGGCCGATCTGCTGGCAACAGGTGGCGCTGGGGCCGGTGGGACGATTGACGTTGATCGCGTGCGCCGCCTGTCCACTTTGGCGTGGGCCGCGTGGATGACGGAGTATGAAACCGCGCGCACGCGGCGGGAAAGCATCGACCTGATGCGGATCGGCAATGCCGAAGTTGCGGCCAATCCGGATGGGATCGAGCTGGGCGGTATCGGCATGGGGCTGGCCGGGATAGCGGGCGTGGTGACCCGCGATGCGCTGGATCAGCCGGGTAGCGCCGCTTACGCCCAAGGGATTGCGATGTTTGAACCGATTATCAATTCAGCAGCAGGCTTGGTGTGGCTGACCAGCCAGACCAACCGCCGCGCCGACCAGCTGGGGGCCGGACGCGATTGGGTGCGCATCAACCTAGCGGCAAGTGGGCTGGGAATAGCGGTGCACCCGATAAGCCAAGCGTTGCAAGAGTTTCCTGAAATGGCGCGCTCGTACCGCGCGGTCCACGCTGAATTGGGGGCGACCGGCGGTGCGGTAGTGCAAATGCTCGGGCGGATCGGCTATGCTGATGCCACTGAGCCGACGCCGCGTTGGCCGCTCGAAAGCCGGATGATAAGCCAATGACCGCGATGCCTGATCCTCCCGCAACCATAGTCGCGCTGCTGCGGGTGTTTACTGAGATCGGCATTATCCATCAGCTGACCAACGCCGCCGCGCAAGTGGCCTTGGCACCCGCGCTCAATCCTTCCGAATTCGGCCTGTTACAGCATTTCAGTCTGCGTGGGGACGGGAAGACGCCAACCAATCTGGCGCGGGTGATGCAGGTGGCCAAGCCGTCGATGACCGCGATGCTGGCAAAGCTTGCCCACAAAGGTTTCGTAACCTTGTCGCCGGATGCCGACGATGCGCGACGCGTGCGGGTGCATATGACGGCTGCGGGGCAAACGGCACTTGCTGGTGCTGGTCGCACGTTAAGCGCAGCGGTTGCCGGGATAACCCGTGACCTCGACCATGACGCCGTCATCGCCATGCTGCCGACACTGGCGATGCTGCGTGCGCATCTGGATCAGGCACGCGACTGACGGCGGTGTAACGGCGCTCAACACGGGTGGATGACAAAGGCGCTCGACACTGACGCGGCGGTGCGGCAGAGGCGAGGCGATGACTGACCAATGGCAGTTTGTAATTGCCGCTTATGCGGTGACCGGGATTGGCACAGCTGGGCTGATGCTGGTCAGTTGGCGCGCCATGCGCAGAGCTGAGACGCGCGCTGCTGATGTGCGGCAGACCGACGGCCTATGAAGCCGAAAAATCAACGCCTGATTCTAGCTGCCATTGCCGTCGTCGCGGTGGGCGGAGCCGGACTATTGGCGACCGTGGCCCTGCGCGATCAGGCGTCCTATTTCTATACGCCGGCGGAAGCACGGGCCGCGACGATTTCGCCCGGCGTGGCGGTACGATTGGGCGGGATGGTCGAAAACGAAAGCGTTGCCCGATTAGCCGATGGCGTGACGATTACGTTCCGCCTGACCGATGGCAGGGCGAGCGTGCCGGTGCGCTATACCGGCATCGTTCCGGACTTGTTCGCTGAAGGGTCCGGCGCGGTTGCGGATGGCCGGTTTGAGGGATCGACGTTCGTTGCGGAGCGCATCCTTGCGAAGCACGACGAACGCTACATGCCGCCACAGCTGGGCGACATGCCAGTGAACGCCGCCGCGACGCTCGATGCGGGTGATGCGCCATGATCGCTGAAATTGCCCATGCCTTGTTGTGGATGGCGGCGGCGCTGGCGGTGCTCCAGATTGTCGCTGGGGTGTCGGAACTGCGTGGGACCGTGATTGTCCAGGCCCGCCCGATTGCCGCAGCGATGGGCGCGCTGACGCTGATCGCGTTCCTTATGTTGATCTGGCTGTTCGCCGTTTCCGACATGTCGGTCGAGCTGGTCGCGCGCAACAGCCATTCGGCCAAGCCGATGCTGTATAAGATTGCCGGGGCGTGGGGCAATCATGAGGGCTCTATGCTACTCTGGCTGGCGATATTGGGTATTGCCGGGGCGGGGGTCGCGTGGTTTGAGAGGCGGCTAGACGCGCGGACGCTGACGGCGACTTTGGTAGCACAAGCGGCGCTATCACTTGGGTTTTTTGCGTTTCTGCTGCTGGTTTCCAACCCCTTTGCCCGGCTTAGTCCGCCAGCGGCCGAGGGGATGGGGCTCAACCCGTTGTTGCAGGATCCGGGCCTCGCCTTCCATCCGCCGACGCTGTATTTTGGCTATGTCGGGCTGAGCGTCGCGTTCAGTTTTGCGGTCGGCGCGCTCATTACCCGCGACGTCGGTCCCAATTTTGCGCGGGCGATGCGGCCATGGGTGCTGGGGTCGTGGATATTCCTGACACTCGGGATCGCTGCTGGGTCGTATTGGGCCTATTATGAACTTGGTTGGGGCGGCTGGTGGTTCTGGGACCCGGTCGAGAACGCGTCGCTGATGCCGTGGCTCGCGGCAACGGCTCTGCTCCATTCAGTTAGTGTTACCGCAACGCGCGATGCGTTGCGCGCTTGGACAGTCATGCTAGCGGTCGTCGCCTTTTCGATGTCGATGGTTGGCACGTTTCTGGTGCGTTCTGGCCTGTTGACCAGCGTTCATGCCTTTGCCGTCGACCCTGAACGCGGCACCTTCATCTTGGCGTTGCTGCTCATCTATATTGGTGGCGCGCTGGCGCTATTTGCCGTGCGTGTCGGCGCGGTCGCCGAAGGTAAGCGCTTTGCCATGCTGAGTCGTGAGGGCGCACTCGTAGTCAACAATCTGCTCCTGTCAGTCATCCTTGCCACCGTGCTGATGGGCACGCTTTACCCGGTCGCGGCGGAAGCCTTTGGTGACAGGCTGTCGGTCGGCCCGCCCTATTTCAACCTCGCTGCCGGGGTGCCCGCCTTGACCCTGGTGACGGTGATGGCGGTCGGCCCGCTGCTGCGCTGGCGTGAAGACAGCGGCGCGCGTGTCAAGCAATGGGCACCTTGGCTGGTGCTGATCGTTGCCGCGGTCGTGGCGCTGGTCGCTTTCTTTGCGCCGACCATCGGTGTGCTGCCATTGCTCGGCTTGGCGCTGGCAGCTGCGGTCGCGGTCGCCAGCATCCTGCCGCTCAAGGGCCGCAATTTGAGGCGCACGCCGCTGCCGGTTTATGGCATGGTCGTCGCGCATTTTGGCATTGCCGTTGCGCTTGCCGGGATGGCAACCGAAAGCGCGTTTATCCGTGAACGGCTGGCGGCGGTAGCCGTTGGAGAAACTGTCAGCGTCGGCGACTGGCAGGTGACATTGCGCGAGGTTCGCCCAGTCGTCGGCCCGAACTGGACTGCGCTGGAGGGCGTGTTGAGCGCCAACCGGGGTGGCGGCGCTTTTGCGATGCGCCCGCAGGCGCGGACATTTACGCAGCCCGCAACGGAGACCAACGAGGCGGCGTTGCTAACCCGTTGGGATGGACAGCTTTATGGTGTCCTCGGCCAATCGGCAGGCATCGGTGAAGATGGCCAGCAGCGTTGGCAATTGCGACTGTGGTGGAAGCCGCTGGTCTGGTGGATATGGGCGGGCGGCGGCTTGATCGCCTTTGGCGGCTTTCTGGCGCTGGTCGGGCGAATGAATCTGGTGGCGATGTGGCGCAGCAGACGCCGTCGGCGCGCGAGTGAGCGATTCGCATGAGGGGGCGGCTCATACTGTGGCTGCCGCTGGCGCTGATCGGGGCGTTGGGGATAGTGTTGGCTTTCGGTTTGACGCAAGAGCCGGGGCGTCCGGTCGTGTCGCAGTGGATTGACCGCCCGTTGCCGCCGTTTGCGTTGCCGCCCGCGACCGAGGGCGTGCAGGGATTCTCGACAAGTGCGCTGGCGACGGGCGAGCCGCGGCTGCTCAACGTCTTTGCCAGCTGGTGCGTGCCATGCCGGGCGGAGGCGCCGCAATTGGCAGAACTCGCACGATCAGGCGTGATTATCGAGGGGGTTGCGATCCGCGATCGGCCCGAAGATGTCGCGCGCTTTCTGGCTGAAACAGGTAATCCTTACGCCCGAATTGGCGCCGATCCGCGCAGTGAATTGATGATCTCGCTCGGCTCGGCGGGGGTGCCGGAAACATTCATCATTGATGGCAATGGGATCGTTCGTGAGCAGATCCAGGGGGTCATTACGCAAGCGATGGTCCCGCAAATTCAGGCCCGGTTGCGGGGATTGGCGCGATGAACGCATCGCGTATTTGGCTTGTCTGCTTGGCCATATCTGCAGGGCTGGGAGCATTTTGCGCTGGTCCGGTCGCCGCTCAATCGAGCATGGCGCCCGCCCCTTACGCCTATCGCCAGTTGGATGATCCGCGCGCTGAGGCGAGGGCCAAAGCGCTGATGGAGGAGCTGCGCTGTCTGGTCTGTCAGGGGCAATCCATCGCTGATTCGGACGCGCCGATGGCTGGTGATATGCGCAGTCAGGTGCGTGTACGGATAGCTGCGGGAGAAGCGCCGGACGCAGTGCGCGATTGGCTGGTTGCACGCTATGGCAATTGGGTGACCTATGACCCGCCCTTTGTGGCTGACACAGCGCTGCTGTGGTTGACGCCTCTGGTCGCGTTGCTTGGTGGGATATGGCTGGTATTTGGTCGGCTGCGAGGGCGGTCCGGTGACGAAAGCGCGCCGGAGAGCACGCCATGATGGCCATATTGTCCGTCGTGCTGGTCGGGACAGCGGTGGCGCTCATGTTGATCTTTGCGGGTCGATTGCCGAATGCGGCGCGCGTGCCAGTGATTGCGACCCTGATGGTTGGGATGGCGGGGTGGTTGATTGCTGGCAGCCCGGGGGTCGCAGGGGCACCCGTCATCCAGCCCGAAAATGAGGGATTTGGTGAGCGGATCGACGATCCCAGACAGGGGCTGGCTGGGCGTTTTGGTCCGGCGTCCCAATGGCTTGGCCTGTCTGACGGACTAATGCGGCGCGGACGCACGGAGATGGCTGCACGGACGCTGGCCGAGGGGCTGAAGCGCCATCCGCGCAATATCGATCTGTGGGTTGGATACGGCAATGCTCTGGTCGCGCACAGCGGCGGGATCATGACGCCAGCCGCGGCGATGGCGTTTGATCGGGCCGCCGCTATCGAACCGGCGCATCCTGCTCCGCCCTTTTTTGCTGGGTTGGCACTGGCCCAGAGTGGTGATGTGGTCGGAGCGCGGGCCGTGTGGCGCGAACTGTTGGCGCGCGCGCCTCCTGATGCGCCGTGGCGTGCCGATCTGGAGGCGCGGCTATCGCGACTGCCGCCAAGTCCGGAAGCCTCTGCACAGCCGCTGCCGGCACCACGCTGATGCGGCAATTGCGCGCTTCTTACCCGCATGCTAGTCGCCTCGCTCCGCCCGGGGGTCGGTGGTTGAATTCAGGCGGAGTAGGTCGATGACCGCAAGTGATGGCGCGACGCCAGCCGAAGGACCGATGGACGGTACGCATGGTGCCGATGCAGAGCTTGA
>JANOPV010000046.1:0-3473 GCA_031422035.1 Sphingomonas sp.
TCGCTGCCCATGCGGCAGGTGCCGACGGGGTGGTAGACGGTATCGGCGCGGTTGCGGATCAGGGTTTCCAACGCGGCATCGTCACCTTCACGCACCGGATAGCGGTTTTGCCCACCGTGGCGGGTCAGCGGCGCGCTGGTGCAGATGCGATCCATCATCCGGACCCCGGCCTTTAGCACGGTCATATCGCGCTCATCGGTCAGGAAGCCGGGGTCGATCAGCGGCGCATCCTTAGGCCGCGGGCTGCGCAAGCGCAGGGTGCCGCGGCTTTCGGGACGAAGCACGCAGACATGGCAGGAAAAACCGCTGACGCGCACGGTGGTGCGGCCATGGTCTTCGAGCATCGCGGGGACAAAATGGAACTGGACGTCGGGGATTTCGACATCAGGTCGGGTTTTGGCGAAGCCGCCCGCTTCGGCCAGCGGCGAGGTGAACCAGCCGGTGCGCGATTTGCGCCATTCCATCATGGCCTTGAACCCGCGCGCCTGCCCCTTGACCGACATCGAATGGAACAGGTGACCGCCGGTTTCATAGACGCCGGCATAATCGATATGATCCTGCAGGTCGCTGCCGACGGCAGCTTTGTCCATCACCACGGGGATGCCGAGCGACTGGAGGTGCTCTGCCGGACCGATGCCCGACAGTTGCAGGATCTGCGGCGAGCCAAAGGCCCCAGCGGAGAGGATGACCCCGGCGCGCGCGCGGATAGTCCGCTGGCGACCCCAGAACCCCTGGCGGATGGTGACGCCCGACGCGCGGCCATCGGTCACCTCGATCTTTTCGACCAGCGCCTTCATCTCAACATGGAGCCTGCCCGCCGCCATCGCCGGTTCGACATAAGCGCGGCCCGCCGACCAGCGTTCGCCGCCCTTTTGCGTGACCTGATACAGGCCGACGCCTTCATATTGCGCGCCGTTGAAATCGGGGCTGCGAGGCATTTGCAGCGAGGCTGCCGAGTCGACCCAGTCGATGCTCCCCTCGTGCGGGCTGTTCTGATCCATCACGTTCAGCGGCCCACCGGTGCCGTGCCAGCTGTCGCCGCCACGTTCATTATGTTCGGCGCGTTTGAAATAGGGCAGGACGTCGGCATAGCTCCAGCCGGTCGCGCCGAGCTGGGCCCAATTGTCGTAATCCCAGGCGTTGCCGCGGATATAGACCATGGCGTTGATCGCCGATGATCCGCCGAGCCCGCGCCCGCGCGGCTGATAGCCGCAGCGTCCGTTGAGCCCGCGCTGCGGCACGGTTTCGTACATCCAGTTCGAGCGTTTCGGGATCTGGCCGAGCATGGCGGGTGCGAGCACCTGCATGTAATTATTGGCGCCGCCAGCCTCGATCAGACAGACGCTGTATTTGCCGTCCGCCGCCAATCGCCCCGCTGCCGCACTGCCCGCACTGCCTGCACCGATGACGATGATGTCGAATTCATCCACGAAACATCTCTCCGATTCTACGTGCCATCTCGTGCGGCATCGGCGACTTACATGAATGTCATTAGCGCCAAGTGCAAGCCCTCACTCGGACGGCTGCCCCGCCGCCCATTTGGCGCGGATCATCGCGCTGGTGTCGCGGGTGCCGTCGTGGGTCCAGCCGGGTTCGCGGACCATGTAGGAAAGTTTGTGCCGCCACGGTGCGCGCCAGACGTCGCGGGCGATGCCGATCCATTCATGGGTTGCCGCCCATAGGATGTTGAAGCTGCCCAATTGTTTGACGAGGCCGTAGCGGACCGGATCATCGTCGCGCTCACCGACGAACGTGCCGAACAGGCGGTCCCAGATGATGAACACCCCGGCATAATTGCTGTCGAGATAACGCGGGTTCACCCCATGATGCACCCGGTGGTGCGAGGGGGTGTTCATCACCGCTTCAAACCAGCGCGGCATTCGGCCGATGGCTTCGGTGTGAATCCAGAACTGGTAGATCAGGTTCACGCCGCCAACGAGCAGCAGCATCGCCGGATGAAAACCGAGAAACACCAGCGGCAGACGGAACAGGAAGGTGAGGCTGAAAAAGCCGGTCCAGGTCTGTCGAAGCGCGGTCGACAGATTATAATGCTGGCTGCTGTGATGGATCACATGGCTGGCCCAGAACCAACGGACGCGGTGGGCGGCGCGGTGGAACACATAATAAGCCAAGTCGTCGAGGACGAAGGCGAGGCCCCACACCCACCACGCCCAGCCCAGATCGACCACCCGATATTGATAGCCCCACAGAGCAATGGCGAGCGCCGCGCCGCCAACGATCGCACCTGCCACCGTGCTGCCGGTGCCGAGCGCAAGGCTGGTCAACATGTCGCGCGGCTCATATTTGTCTGGCGCGCGCTGGCGGGCCCAGAGCATTTCGAGGATGACGAGCAGGACAAAGGCGGGGACCGCCCAGTCGACGACATTGGGCAGGTCAGGCACAAATTCAGGCATTAGCTGAGCACTCCGCGAAGCCGTGCGGCGATGGCCCCGGCACGATCCCCCAAATCAAGCGTCACCGTGCCGAACGACGATTCGTCTGCGGTGAGTTCCAGTGTTCGGCGATCAAGCCGGGCGTGCCAGCCAGGGCCGACGCGGCGCGCGGCAAAGCGGTTGCCATGCGCGCGGACGAGCAGCAGCGCGCCCGCCGCATTGGTGACCAGCGCGGCGTATCCAGCCGCATCGACGTCAGCGGAGACACCGCCAAAGCCGCACTCAGCTTCCTCAGCCAAGGTCATGGCGTGGGCGGCGTCCCGGATTGGCTCATGCTGCGCGCCAAGCCCGAGCCAGCGCGCCAGCCAAGCGAGCAACAGGATCGCCACGAGCGAACCTCCCAACGTCGCCAGTTCTGCGATCATGTAGCGCCGGACCCAGCGTAAAGCGCGTCCAGCGTCGGGCGGATACCGGCGATGTCATAGCCTGCCGCGGCCGCTTGTTCGGCGAGGGTATCAGGGTGCGTGCCATCGCGCGCGCTGGCCAAGGCCCAGAGGAAGCAGGAGCGGGTGCCCGAGCGGCAATAGGCCAGGATCGGCCCATCGCATTCACCCAAGGCCAGCGCCAGCGCGTCAATTTGCGGGTGGCTGAAACCGCTATTGCCGACGGGTATGGCGACATAGCCGATACCGGCAGCAGCGGCGGCAGCAGCGATGACATCCCCCTGCGGCGCGCTCGGTTCCTCGCCATCGGGGCGGTTATTGATGATGAGGGCAAAGCCCTGCGCGACAGCGTCAGCAACGCTAGCGGCGTCGATTTGCGGGGCGACTGCGAACTGATCATTGAGCCGACGGAACATAGAGGTTCTCCTGCACGCTGCTGTGCCGGATGCTGGCGAGTCGGGCAATGGGGGGTTAGGCGTGCGCCGCAATCACCTCCAGAAACGCGTCGCCCCATTTGTCGAGTTTTGACGCGCCAATCCCGGGGAGTTCGCCAAGCGCGCTGCGGTTGCCGGGGCGGAACCCGGCCATGTCGCGCAGGACGCTGTCGTGGAAGATGACATAGGGCGGCACCCCGGCG
>JANOPV010000047.1:0-4614 GCA_031422035.1 Sphingomonas sp.
GTCCTGCGACGTCCGTTAATCCACACAATTCCGAGCAGCGATTACCCGCCCTGCCGTGCCCAATAGCGCACACAGATCATTGAAGGCTTTGCGAGCCAGTCCGTTCCTTCACGTCGGCGACGCGCCATTTGGCGATGAAATCCTGCGGGGTCATGAAACAGGCATGCCGGGAAAAGTGCATGTGGCAACTTCTGTATAATCAACTGTTTTTAAACAATTATATTATTTTAGTGGAGCTGTGGAAAATAGTCATTCTACTTCCACCAACCCTTTCACAAACGGTCAGCCTATCACCCCGAACAGGTCATGCTCATCCGCATCCTCCACCGTCACGCTGACAATGTCGCCCGCCGCCAGCGTCGCCGGCACGTCGCGCAGATAGACCGCGCCGTCGATTTCCGGGGCATCCGCCTGGCTGCGCCCGGTCGCGCCGATGCTGCCGTCCCCATCCGGATCATCGGCGTCGGCCTCACCCACCTCGTCGATGATGACGGGGATGGTCCGGCCGACTTTGGCGGCCAGCTTCGCCGCGCTGATCCGCGCGGTTGCCTCCATGATCCGGGCGAACCGCTCTTCCTTCACCGCCTCTGGCACGTGGTCGGGCAGGGCGTTGGCGGCGGCGCCCGCGACGGGCTCAAAACGGAATGCACCGACCCGGTCGAGCTGGGCTTCCTCCAGCCAGTCGAGCAGATATTGGAAGTCGGCCTCAGTCTCCCCCGGAAAGCCGACGACAAAGCTGCTGCGGATCGCGATGTCCGGACAGATGGCGCGCCATTCGTTTAGCCGCTCCAGCACCTTGGCCTCATTCGCCGGACGCCGCATCCGTTTGAGCACGGCGGGGCTGGCATGTTGAAACGGGATGTCGAGATACGGCGTCAGCAGCCCCTCGGCCATCAGCGGGATGACGTCGGACACATGCGGATAGGGATAGACATAGTGCAGCCGCACCCACGGCGTGTTGCCTTGCGCGGTCCGCAATCCGCCCAGTTCGCGGGCCAGGTCGGTCATGTGCGCGCGCACCGGGCGGCCCTTCCAGTCGCGGCTTTCATGCCGGGTGTCGACACCGTAAGCCGACGTATCCTGGCTGATCACCAGCAGCTCCTGCGTGCCCGCGGCGACCAGTTTCTCCGCCTCACGCAGCACCGCGTCGATCCGCCGACTGGCGAGTTTACCGCGCAAGCTGGGGATGATGCAGAACGCGCAGCTGTGGTTGCAGCCTTCGCTGATCTTGAGATAGCTGTAATGGCGCGGGGTCAGTTTGATGCCGCCATCATCGGCCGCATAGGCTTGCGGGATCAGGTCGAGATACGGCCCTTGTTCGGGCGGGGCCGCTGCATGGACCGCGCCGACCACATCCTCATATTGATGCGCGCCGGTGATCGCCAGCACCGCCGGGAATCGCGCGCGGATCAGCTCCGCCTCACTGCCCATACAGCCGGTGACGATGACCCGGCCATTTTCGGCAATCGCCTCACCAATCGCGGCCAGGCTCTCTTCCTTGGCGCTATCCAGGAACCCGCAGGTGTTGACCAGGACGACATCCGCGCCCGCATAATCGGGCGACATCTGATAGCCATCGGCGCGCAGCCGGGTCAGAATCCGTTCGCTATCGACCAACGCCTTGGGACAGCCGAGCGAGACCATGCCGACGCGCGGCGGAGCGGGAAGGGTGGTGATCGTGTTCATCGGTGGCGCGCGCTTAGCGCAGCTGTCGCCGCGAGTCACGCCCGCGCTAGCCAGCGGGGGTTGACCGAGCGGCGCGTTCCGGGGCATTTGCGGCTATGGCCAATTCCATCACCAGCATCTTCACCGACCATCCCCGCAGCATCGGCGAAACCTATGCCGAACATGCGGCAACCGCGTTCAGTTTCGGCTGGCACATGGCGGTTGGCGGGGTCGCGTGCATGATTCATGCGATATTCCCCGGCGTTTTCGTCAAAACCGCGAGCCGCACCATCGTCCGCCTCGATGCGCAAATGCGCGGGCGGACGCCGCCGCCAGAGGGTGCCGACGACTTTTGCTACGTGATCTGAAACCGGCTTAGGGGCGCGGTGGCAGCTGCGTCATTGGGTTCACTGTCAGCCGGTTGCGGCGCAGTTCAAAATGCAGCTGCGGCGTCTGAACCTGGCCGCTTTCGCCGACTGTGGCGATAATGGCGTTGGCGGCAACCCGCTGCCCATTGGTCACTGCGACCCGGTTGAGATGACCATAGGCGCTGTGCCAGCCATCATCATGCTCGATCAGGATCAGCCCGCCGAGCAGCCCGATGTCGGTTCCCGCATAAACCACCGTCCCGCCGCGCGCCGCGTGCACCGGGCTGCCCAGCGGGGCGGCGATGTTGATGCCATTATTGATCCTTCCGGCACTTAGCGGTCCGTATGGCGACACGATCCGCCCGGTGACCGGCCACTGGAAACGATAGCCCGCAACGGTCCGTGCTGGGCCTGCTGGCGTGATTGGCGGAGCATTGGCCTCTGCCGTCCGCGCGCCGGTGACAATGGCATCGATGTCGAGGGTAAAGGCGGCTGCCTGCTCCTCCATGGTAAGTGTCCGGGTCGGCGCATTGGCAGGCAGCCGCAACCGTTGCCCGACGCGCAGCACATAGGGTTCGGCAAGATTATTTTCGGCGATGATCGTTGCCCATGGCACCCCATAGGCCCGGGCAATCGCGATCCCGCTCTGCCCCGCTGCGACCTCGTGGTAGCGCCCGCCGGGGATTTGCAGCACTTGGCCAAGCCGCAGCAAATAAGGCGGGGCCAGAGTGTTGGCGCGGGCGATTTCCTCCGACCCCGCACCGGTGCGGTTGCCAATACCACGCAAGGTATCGCCCGGCTGAACGGTATAGCTGCGCGCGGCAACCTCGCGTGCCTCCGCGATCACCGGGCGGGCGGACCAAGCGATGGTACGATCAGGCGTGCGTAGCGGAATGTCGGCGAGCAGATCGTCCGGAGCATTTGCGGTTGCCGTGGTGCGCGCGGGAGCAACAACCTGAGGCGCACCGGGCGCGGGTGCCCTGCCACTACCGGGGATGCAGGCGGACAGCAATAATGCCGCCGCGACCACCGCCACCGCGCCGCCGCAAACCGTCTGCTGTCGTAAATCCCCCGCCATGGAGAGAATCATGCCCGCGTCCGCCGCTTTTGGCCAGAGGGCAATCGCGCCGTTGCGGTCAGATGTCGCTTAAGCATTCAGCCAGGCTGGCGAGTGAGCTTTCGTGGGTCAGATCAACATGGAGCGGGGTGACCGCTATAAAGCCATCGGCGATCGCCTCCAGATCGCTCTCATGCCCCGGCGTCTGTTCGACCATGTGCAGCCCGAACCAATAATAAGGGTAACCGCGCGGATCGGTCCCTTTGACGATGCTGCCGCGTCCATAATCATGAAAGCCCTGCCGCGCGACCCGAACGCCCGCAACGGCGTCAGCCGCGACAGCCGGGAAATTGATGTTGATGAGTGTGCGCGGTGCAAAGTCCATATCGAGCAACGGCCGCAACACCCGCGCGCCCCAGCTTTCGGCAGCGGCAAAGGGCACGGCGTCGCCCATGCCTTCGCGCGCATATACTTGACTAAGCGCGATAGAGCGCACCCCGGCCAGCGCCCCTTCGATCGCGGCAGAGACAGTGCCCGAATAGGTGATGTCGTCGCCCAGATTGGCCCCGCGGTTGACGCCGGACAGGATCAGGTCGGGTTTGGCATCCATCACCACGCCCAGTGCCATCATGACGGCATCGGTCGGCGTGCCGCTGACCGAAAATCGGCACGGTCCATGCTCGCGCACCCGCACCGGGCGGCTAAGGGTGAGCGAATGGCCAGCGCCAGATTGTTCTTCGGCTGGCGCGCAAACCCAAACATCGTCGGACAGCTGTGCTGCGATCCGTTCGAGGACCGTCAGCCCCGGCGCGTTGATGCCATCGTCATTAGTCAGGAGAATGCGCATCAGGTGTGAGGCTCCAGACGGGTGATCCCGCCCATATAGGGGTGTAGGATGGCGGGCACATCGACGCTGCCGTCGGCCTGCTGATAATTTTCGAGCACTGCCACCAGCGTTCGTCCAACTGCGAGGCCGGAGCCGTTTAGCGTATGAACAAACCGCGTGCCTTTTTCGCCAGCCGGACGATAGCGCGCGTTCATCCGCCGCGCCTGCCAGTCGCCGCAGTCGGAGCAGGAGCTGATTTCGCGATACGCGCCTTGTCCAGGTAACCAGACTTCGAGGTCGTAGGTCTTGCGCGCTCCATTACCCATGTCACCCGTGCATAACAGCATCCGGCGATAGGGCAGGTCGAGCGCTTCCAGCACCGCCTCTGCGCACTCTACCTTGCGCTCCAGTTCGGCGGCGGCATCGTCAGGCCGCACAATACTGACCAGCTCGACCTTCCAGAACTGGTGCTGGCGGATATATCCCCGCGTATCGCGCCCTGCAGCGCCAGCTTCTGAGCGGAAACATGGGGTAAGCGCTGTCATGCGGATCGGCAAAGCGCTGTCAGCCAGAATGTCCTCGCGCACTGCATTGGTCAGCGACATTTCTGAGGTGGAGATCAGCCAGCGGCGGCTGTCTGCTTTGGCGGCATTATCCAGTTCTTCAAAAAACTCGGTGTCATCTCACCTGACAGACAT
>JANOPV010000048.1:0-2008 GCA_031422035.1 Sphingomonas sp.
TATTAACCAGCGTAATCCCGGCGCGGCCCGGCGCGATCAGGTGATAGGCCGGCATCTGGTGCCGCCGCCACGCGCTGTCCGCCACCAGCTGCGTCGCCTCGGCCCCCGGTTGATCCGTGTAAAGTCCGCCCGCACCGGACAACGCAGTATAGGTGCCTTGGCCGACTTGCTCGCATGCCCAGGTAACAAATTCATCGACATAGCGGTGATAGTTAGTGAACAATATGAAGCGTTGAAAATGCTCGGGCGGGGTGCCGGTATAATGCCGCAGCCGTGCCAGGCTGAAATCCACGCGCAGCGCATCGAACAGCGCCAGCGGGTGTGAGCCATCCAGCGGCGGCAGAAACAAGCCATCGGCCATTTCATCGCCAATGTCGGCCAGGTCCGTTGCCGGGAAATGCTCGGCCAGTTCCTGCGCGCTCACGCCGCCCAGTAAATCACTGGTCGATCCGTCGAGCACATAGGGAAAGGGAATTTCTTGACGGCTTGGCACTACCTCAAACCGCACCGGATATTGTTCGGCAATCAGCGTCAGCATCTCCCGCAAATAGGGCTCGAACAACGCCGGGCGGGTGATCGTCGTCGCATAGACGCCGGTCCGGTCCATCCGGCCAAAGGCCAGCAGGCGGTCGCTCTCGTGCCGGCCACCCTCATAATGAATGCGCAGTTCGGGATAGGCAAAGCTGCCATTGCCGCGCAGCACCGGGTCCGGCCGCTTGCCCTTGCCGACATAGGCGGCCACGGCTTCCCGCAGCCGCTCCACCGCCGCATCATAACGGCGGTGGAGCTGCTCGATAGCCGCGTCGACGGCGCTGCTATTGTCGGGCTTGCTCAAAGCTGGCCCAGCATATGCTCGGCGCTGCTGACCCGATATTCGCCAGGGGCTTCGACGTTCAGCTGTTCGACGACGCCGTCATTGACGACCATCGAAAAACGCTGGCCGCGGGTGCCCATGCCGAACTTGCTGCCATCCATGGTCAGGCCCAATGCGGTGACCAGATCGGCATTGCCGTCGGACAGCATGGTGATGCCCTCGGCGTCATTCGCCTTGGCCCATGCGCCCATGACGAACGGGTCGTTGACGGCGGTGGCGGCGATCTCGTCAATGCCTTTGGCCTTCAGCGCGTCGCCCTGATCGATGAAGCTCGGCAAATGCCGTGCCGAGCAAGTTGGGGTGTAAGCACCTGGCACCGAAAACACGGCGACGCGGCGGCCGGCAAAATAATCGGTGGTGGTCACTGGCTGCGGTCCCTCTGCGGTGGCCTTGGTCAGCTGGGTTTCGGGAATGCGATCTCCGACGGTGATGGTCATGCTGGTCTCCTGCGTGATGGGATAGGGTGATGCGTCCGTTTAATCTGCTCGCTGCGCATGACAAGCCCGCTGGGGCAGTGATTTGCGCGCGGCACATATAAAGTAATCTTTATATCTTCCCTTTCCGGCCCGACCTCGCTAGGGCGCGCACAACGTTTAACTACTTCCACCAAGTCATTCACTCGGAGTTACCCCGTGACCACTGCCCTCACCGCCACCCGCCCTGATTATGTTATCGCCGACATCGGCCTCGCCGATTTTGGCCGCGCTGAAATGGACATTGCCGAAACCGAAATGCCCGGCCTCATGGCTCTGCGCGCCGAATTCGGCGTATCGCAACCGCTCAAGGGCGCGCGCATCGTTGGCTCGCTGCACATGACGATCCAGACTGCCGTGCTTATCGAAACGCTGACCGCGCTCGGTGCCGATGTCCGCTGGGCGACATGCAATATCTTTTCAACCCAGGATCACGCCGCCGCCGCCATTGCCGCCGCTGGCATTCCGGTGTTCGCGATCAAGGGCGAAAGCCTCTCGGATTATTGGGATTATGTCGGCCGCATCTTCGATTGGGGCGACACCACCAGCAACATCATCCTCGACGATGGCGGCGACGCCACCATGTTCGCACTCTGGGGCGCCCGCATCGAAGCTGGCGAAGAGATGCCCGAGCCGGCGAATGAGGAAGAAATCGAGTTCC
>JANOPV010000049.1:0-11779 GCA_031422035.1 Sphingomonas sp.
GTTTCCATGCCAAGGACGGTCAGGCTCTGGTCAATAACATAGGGCAGCGGGCTGTGTTCCGCGCCATCGGGAAAGAAACCCATGCGCGCCTCGTAAAATCGGGACATGCGTTCGCCCGATGGCGTGGCGATCAAGCGTTTACCGACCATCGGCAAATCGAGGCGGTCGGCGATGGAGCGCGATATGCCGGACACGCTGGCACCCGTGTCAATCAGCCCGTCGGCTATGATCAGGCGCGCCCCATCGTCGGGAGACACTATCGCAACGCGGACGATGATCTGGCGGCGGTCGTGCCGAAAGCTAAGAACCGGCATGCGAGAAATAGCCGAGATCGACGGGTTCGTCCTCGACAGGCTGGACCGAGAAAAGATGGTCGGGAAAATACGTCCGGGCGTAGGTTAAAGCGTCTTCGGTCTGCTCGAAGAAACTGACGATTTCTCCGTGGCGCAGGAGGGCAATCTTGCCTGCGTGATCCTGCATCAAACCGCCAAGAACGCGTCTGAACGCATCGTAGTTGCGATCAACCTCAATCTCGATTTCCATCGCCGTTGCCACTGCATTCCCCTCTGCGCCAAAATCTATCCGCGATAGGTATGAGCGCAACCCGCCTGCGACGAAGCGATTCAACCAGGAGTCAGAACACCATTTACGCCCAACCAGCTCCGTGTGCTCGCGATGGTATCGAACACGTGCCCCGCTATCCCCACGCTCTCCGCCCCCGCGACATTCGCCGCGACATCGTCGATGAACAGGCAGTCGCTCGCGTTGAGGGCGAAGCGGTTTAGGGTGAGTTCGAAGATTGCCGGGTCGGGCTTCACCAGTTTCTCTTTGCCGGAGATGATGATGCCCCGGAACAGGTCAAAGATCGGCTGAGTGGGGGCGAATTGCTCCCAATATTCATCACCGAAATTGCTGATGATGTAGAGCGGGATGCCCGCCGCGTGCAGGTCCCGCACCAGGTCATGCGTGCCGGGGACCGGGCCAGGGATCGTTTCGTTGAAGCGGTGGCGATAGGCGGTGATGAGCGTGGCGGACGCGGGAAATTCGGCGATGCGTTCCGCCAGCATCGCGTCCAGATCGCGCCCGGCGTCGGCTTGGAAATGCCATGCGGGGGTGATGACGTGGGTGAGGAACCAGTCGAGCTCGTCCGGGTCGGCGATCAGCTTGGCGAACAAATGCCGCAAGTCCCACTCGAACAGGACACGGCCGACATCGAAGATGACTGTCTTGGGCATGGGGTGGGTGTGCCATTTGCCGGGCTAGAAGAATAGAGGGGCTACGCGGAGGCGCGGCTGGTTTCATCGATCCTCTCCCTCAGGGGAGAGGATAGGCAGCCTTATGACCCCGGACTTGATCCGGGGGAATTAGGCGAAGTTGGAGAGGGGAGTTGCGCCGGCGGCGCTCCAGCCGACTCCCCTCTCCCCTGGAGGGAGAGGGTTAAAGAAAAACCGCCCCGGACTGAACGTCGGGGGCGGTTTTCACACCATAACCGTGAGGCGCGAGGAATTAACCCTGGCGCGCCTTAAAGCGGCGGTTGGTTTTGTTGATCACATAAGTGCGCCCGCGGCGACGGATCACGCGGTTGTCCCGGTGCCGGTCCTTGAGCGACTTCAGGCTGTTGCGGATCTTCATCGTTTTGGGCCCTAAAGCTTGAATTTGCGTCATGCCGCGTGCCGCTAAAATCGCCGTCACGGGACGGGATAGATTCGGCGGCACTGCGGCGAAGGCGGGCAATTATGCTGGGGTGCTGGCAAAGTCAACCGGCAGCGCGTAGCGTAAGGGCTGATTTGGGCGCTTATTTGGAAGGTTATCATGCGATCCTTGCTTCTCCTCCCCCTCGCCGCGCTGATTGCGGGTTGCGCCACCGCGACGCCGCCCGCGCAGGTGACGCGCTTTCACCGGCTGGATGCGGCGACGATAACGGCCCCGACAGCCTTTTACATCGTCGCCCCGGACGATCAGGTGGGGGGACTGGAATGGACGAATTATGCCAGCGCGGTCGCTGCCGAACTTGAGCGTAACGGCTTTACCTGCGCCTTGCGATCCCGCGCCGCCTGCGTTCTCTCGCCCACCAGCGCCCTTCAGCCGACGCCGTCGCACCGCGTGACCGTCCGCTTTGATCGGGCGGCGGCAACGTCGCGATCCGGCGGTTCCGGCGTCGGTGTTGGCGTTGGCGGCTCCACCGGCAGCTATGGTTCCGGCGTCGGCGTCGGGGTCGGCGTCGGCGTTGATCTCACCCGGCTGCTCGGGGGCGGCGGGCCTGATACCGCACTCAGGCTGGCCGTTCGCATCGACCAGAGGGACGGAACCGCCCTGTGGGAGGGTCGCGCCGAAACCCTGGTCCGCAGCCGCGCCCCAGCGGCGCAGCCCGGCCTCGCTGCTGCCCGCCTCGCCGCTGCCCTGTTTGCGGGCTTTCCGGGACGCTCGGGGGAAACTATCACCGTCCCATGACGCTTCACATCACCAGCGCCTTTGATTCGGGCAACATCGTCGTCGAGAGCATCGACGGCACCACCGCGACACTCTCCATCCGCAAGGATCAGGACAGCGATTTCTTTCAGTGGTTCCATTTCCGCGTCGCTGCGCCCGATGGCGCAGATGTTGTCCTCGCGATCACCGGGCTTGGCGCATCGGCCTATCCCGATGGCTGGCCGGGCTATCAGGCGCGGGTCAGCATGGACCGACAGGATTGGTGGTGCGCCGACACCAGTTACGACCCGCAGGATCGCGGCGGCACCCTGACGATCACCGTGGTGGGCGAAGGCGCGCCGGTCTGGGTCGCCTATTTCGCGCCATATAGCATGGAGCGGCATCATGACCTGATCGGGCAGAGCGTGCTGCTCGACGCGGTCGACTATCGCCAGCTTGGCACCAGCATCGACGGCCAGCCCATCGACTGCCTTGAGCTGGGCACGGGCGACAAGCAGGTCTGGCTCTATGCCCGGCAACATCCCGGTGAGACGATGGCGCAATGGTGGATGGAGGGCGCGCTGGCGCTGCTCACCGACACCGATGACCCGCGCGCGCGCTTGCTCCTCCAGAAATGCCGGTTCCACATCGTCCCGAATATGAACCCTGACGGGTCGCGCCGCGGCCATCTGCGCACCAATGCCGTCGGTGTGAACCTCAACCGCGAATGGGCGGAGCCGTCCGCCACACGCAGCCCCGAAGTCCTGTGTGTCCTGGGCGCGATGGATGCCAGCGGCGTCCATTTCGCGATGGACGTGCACGGCGACGAAGCCATCCCCGCCGCGTTCATCGCCGGTTTTGAGGGCATCCCCAACTGGACCGAGCGCCAAGGTGCGCTCTACACCCGCTACCGTGATCGTCTGGCGCAGCGCACGCCGGATTTCCAGACGCGGCTGGGCTATCCCACCGCTGCGCCTGGCCGCGCGAACCTCGCCATGTCCACGAACCAGCTCGCCAACCGCTTTGGTCCGTCGCACGGCTGCGTGGCGATGACGCTGGAAATGCCGTTCAAAGATAATGACGACCTGCCCGATCCGACCACCGGCTGGAGCCCCGAACGCAGCATGCAGCTCGCCCGCGATTGCCTGGCCACGCTGGCAGAAATGATCGAGGATTTGTGACAACACCGCGCAAGGACGCCCCATATGACGACAATCGACACCGACTATCTGGTTATCGGCGCGGGTGCGGTTGGCCTCGCTTTTGCCGACACCATGCTGACCGAGAGCGACGCGCACCTCACCATCGTCGACCGCCACGGCAAGCCCGGCGGGCATTGGAATGATGCCTATAGCTTTGTCGCGCTGCACCAGCCGTCGGCCTTTTACGGCGTGAACTCGCTCACCCTGGGCAGCGGCCGCAAGGACACCCACGGCGTTAATAGCGGCCTCTATGAGCTTGCCTCCGGCCCCGAAGTCAGCGGCTATTATGACGCGGTTATGCGCCAGCAGCTGCTCGCCAGCGGCCGGGTCAGCTATTATCCGATGAGCGATTATCTGGGTGCCAAAGAACCAGGGGGGCACCGTTTCCGCTCGCTGCTGTCGGGCGACGAAACCCAGGTCACTGTCCGCCGCCGCGTGGTTGACGCGACCTATTACGGCACGAGTGTCCCTGCTACCCACACCCCACGCTATGCGGTGGCGGATGGCGTCCGGCTGGTCACGCCCAATGCGCTGCCCGGCCTGTGGATGGAGACATCACCGCCGACCAGGTTCTGTATCATCGGTGCGGGCAAGACCGCGATGGACGTTGGCGTGTGGTTGCTCGGCTCCGGCGCAAAACCTGAGAGCGTCAGCTGGGTGATGCCGCGCGATTCCTGGCTGCTCAACCGCCTACGCACCCAGCCCGGCACCGAGTTTTTCGACGAAGTGTTTGGCGGTCAGGCGGCGCAGATGGAGGCGTTTGCTCAGGCTGCGACGATCGAGGAGATCTTTGAGCGGCTGGAAGCGGCGGGCGTCGTCATGCGTATCGACCAGTCGCAGCAACCCGGCATGTTTCATTATGCCACCATCTCCGAAGGCGAGGTGCAGCAGCTGCGCCGAATAACCAATGTCATCCGCATGGGCCGGGTGCAGAGCATTGAGCGCGACCGCCTCGTCCTCGACAGCGGCACCCACGCCATGGCCGCCGGCACGCTCTATATTGACTGCACCGCCTCTGCCGTCGAACGACGCCCGACCGTGCCGATGTTCGCAGATGGGGTCATCACCCCCCAGATCGTCCGGGTGCCGCAACCAGCGTTCAGCGCTGCCTTGGTCGCCTATGTCGAGGCCAATTATGAAGACGACGCCACCAAGAACCGGCTGTGCACCCCCGTTCCTTTTCCGCATAATCTGTCGGATTATCCGCGCTCTAACGCTGCCAATATGATGAACCAGATGCAGTGGATGCAGGATAAGGCGCTCAGCCGCTGGATTCGCGCCAGCCGCCTTGACGGTTTCGGCAAGCTGATCGCGGCGGTTGAGCCTGGCGATAGCGCACGCATGGCCGTCCTCGAAAAACTGCGCGGCAACGCCATGGCCGCGATGGTCAATTTGCAGAGGTTGGCGGCACAGGCTGCTGCGTGATCGCGCCGCTCGGCAGCATCGTGATATTGCGCTGATACCAGCCCATGATGTCGGCCATATGCTGCGCACTGGCATGGCCGCTGACATCGACCATCAGGGCCGTCAGCTTCGTCGCGCGCAATATCTCGCGATAGGCCGCCTCGGCTCCGGCAAAGGCGGCGGCGATCGCGCACGGCGTGCGGCAGTCGGCGCGCGGCGCGGCACACGGACCTTGCTGGCGAATTTCAGTGCAGCGAAAGGCTGGCTCGCGGCCATCTATTGCTTGCTTGATGTCCCACAGGCTGATGTCCGCGGCCGCTTTGGCTAGCGCATAGCCGCCGGTTTTGCCGCGACCGGTGCGGACAATACCGGCCTTGCTCAGCAACTGCATCTGTTTGGCCATATAGGGCAGCGGCACGCCATGATAGTTGGCGAGCGACGCCAAACTCAGCCCTCGGCCAGTCCCTAAAGGGGCCAGCAGGGTGCAGGCATGGACGGCCCATTCGACACCCTTGTTCATCCGCATCCGGCGCTCTCCCGCTTAAAAGTCATCGCCCCTTGTAGCGCAATTTTAATTCGGATAACAAATATCCATATTGATTCGTTTTGCTAGGAATCTGCCATGACCCGCAAACTTCACCTCATCGCCGGATGCGTCATCGCCTTGTTCCTGTTCAGCCATCTGACCGTGAACCTCTTCGCTCTTGCCGGGCCGGCGGCGCACAATGGGGCCCTTACAGCGGTGCAATGGCTCTATCGCAACCCGGTGGTTGAACCGCTGCTCGTCGCTGTCTTGCTGTTTCAGGTTGGCCTCGGCGTGCGGCTAGCGCTGCGCCGCTGGCGAGAGCCGGGCAAGAGCGGCTGGGCAAAGCTGCAATTGGCCAGCGGGTTCTACCTTGCCTATTTCATCATCAACCACAGCAGTGCGGCGCTCTACACCCGCTATGTTGGCGGGCTGGAGACCAATTTCGCCTGGGTGTCGGGGCCGTTGCTGCACGAGCGCCTGCAGGGGTTTTTCTATCCCTATTACGCGCTGGCAGTGCTGTCTGTCGGCCTGCACCTTGGCGCCGTCCTCCATTTCCGCGGCAAGGACAGGGCCGCGCGCATCGCGGCGTGGAGCGCGCTGCCGGTCATCCTTGCATATTGGGCGAGCTTTGGCGGCTGGTTGTACCCCGTCACCATGTCGCGTGAATATCGCGATTTCTATGACAGCTTGTTGGCAATAATCGGCTTCGGCTGAGCCTTGCGCGGCGCAGCGCAGCGCCCTAACGCGCATAGGACAAGTCGCTGCAAGGACGTCCTACATGCCCACTCTCGTCCTCATCCGCCACGGCCAGTCGCGATGGAATCTGGAGAACCGCTTTACCGGCTGGTGGGATGTTGATGTGACCGAGCAAGGCGCAGCAGAGGCACGGGCGGCGGGGCAGTTGATGGCGGCGCGCGGGCTTGATTTCGACTGCTGTTTCACATCCTTGCAAACCCGCGCGATCAAGACACTCCATCTGGCGCTCGAGGAAATGGGGCGTTTATGGCTGCCGGTTGCCAAGGATTGGCGGCTCAACGAACGCCATTATGGCGGCCTCACCGGGCTCGACAAGGCCGAGACGATGGCAAAGCACGGCGCGGATCAGGTGAAAATCTGGCGCCGCAGTTTTGACACCCCGCCCCCGCCCATCGCCCCGGGCAGCGCCTATGATCCATCCAATGATCGCCGCTATGCCGGCATCACTGTGCCATCCGCCGAAAGCCTCAAAGACACGATCGACCGCGTCCTGCCCTATTGGGACAGCACCATCGCGCCCGCCTTGCGCAGCGGCCAGCGCGTCTTGATTTCCGCGCATGGCAACAGCTTGCGGGCCCTTGTCAAACATTTGTCGGGCATTTCCGACGCCGACATTGCCAGCCTCGAAATCCCGACCGGGCAGCCCATTGTTTATGAACTCGCCGACGATCTGACTGCCATCGACCGCTATTATCTGTCCGAACGCTGAGGCGGTGCCGCATGCCATCGCCTGACCTTCAGCCCACCCTTATCGGTCCAACCCTCACGCTCCACCCCAGTGTTGCTACGGACTGGGCCGGGATGTTCGCGGTGGCGGCTGACCCGTTGATCTGGGCGGTGCACCCAGCGCATGACCGCTGGCAGGAGCCGGTGTTTCGCCAGTATTTCGCCGCTGCGCTGGCCTCTGGCGGCGGCCTGACAATCCGCGACCGGGCCAGCGGTGCCATCATCGGTGCCAGCCGCTACTCAATTGAACGCGCAGAGACTGGCGAAGTCGAAATCGGCTGGACCTTTCTCGTCCGTAGCAGCTGGGGCGGCGCGACCAATCGCGAGCTCAAGCAGTTGATGATCGGTCACGCGCTGGTTCATTTTGACGCCGCCATCTTCATGGTCGGTGAACATAATGTCCGCTCGCGCCGGGCGATGGAAAAAATCGGCGGGATCCTGACCGACCGGACATTTGATGCGCCGATGGCTGCCGGAGCGATGAGCCGTCATGTCATCTACCGGATCGACCGCCCGCTATGAGTGCTGCCCCGCACGCCGGCCTCAAGGTGCTCGAACTCGCCCGCATCCTCGCGGGGCCATGGGCTGGGCAGTTGCTCAGCGATCTCGGCGCGGAGGTTATCAAGGTCGAAAGCCCGGCGGGGGATGATACCCGCAGCTGGGGGCCACCCTTTGCCGACAACCCCGATGGCAGCCGCGATGCCGCCTATTTCCACGGCTGCAACCGGGGCAAACGCAGCGTCATTGCCGATTTCACCGCCCCGGATGATGTCGCCCGCATCCGCGCACTGGCCGCCGAAGCCGACGTGCTGATTGAGAATTTCAAGCTGGGTGGGCTTGCTAAATATGGCCTCGATTACGCCGCGCTCAGCGCCATCAACCCGCGCCTCATCTACTGCTCGATCACCGGCTTTGGTCACACTGGGCCCAATGCGGCGCGCCCCGGCTATGATTTCGTCATCCAGGGGATGAGCGGCATCATGGACCTGACCGGCGATCCGGCGGGTGAACCGCAAAAAATCGGGGTGGCCTTTGCCGATGTCTTCACCGGCATGTACGCCACCGTCGCCATTCAGGCGGCGCTGCTGCTCCGGACCCGCACCGGGCGCGGCCAGCATATCGACATGGCGCTGCTCGACGTGATGACCGGGGTGCTCGCCAACCAGGCGATGAACAGCCTGTTCGCGACCGCGCAGGACCTGCCGGGGCCGACGCGGATGGGCAATGCCCACCCCAATGTCGCGCCCTACGCGGTGTTTCCGTGCGCCGATGGCTGGTTCATCCTGGCGGTCGGCAATGACAGCCAGTTCCGGTCCGCCTGCAACGTGCTCGGCCTCAGCGCCGAACGCGATGACCCACGTTACGCCAGCAATGGCGGGCGGATCGAGCACCGCGAGCCGCTCACCGCGGCGATCAGCGCCGCGACCGCGCGCTGGCTACGCGACGATTTGCTCGCTGCGCTTGAAACCGCGAACGTCCCTGCTGGGCCGATCAACCGGGTCGATCAGGCGCTGGCCGACCCGCAAATTGCCGCGCGCGCCATGGTGACGGCGGCGGCGCGGCCCGATGGTGCGATGTTCCCGGCGGTGCGAACGCCGATTATCTTTTCGGATGCCGTGCTCGCGCCGCTGCGCGCCGCGCCCCGCTTGGGCAGCGACGATCTCGGCACCATCGCCTGGGGCAGCGATTAGCCGCAGACTAGTCACAGACTAGCCGCAGACTAGCCGCAGACTGCCCATAGCGGCCTTGGCATTTTCCTTAAAAACCAGTGCCCAACCGGTTGCCCCTTAACTCAACTGCGCGCATAGACAGATCATGCTGTCGCAAAAAACCCGTTACACCATCCGTGCGCTCCAGCATCTCGCCGATCATTATGGGGAGGGGCCGGTGCCGCTGTCCGCGATTGCTGAGCAGCAGAATATCCCCGCGAAATTCCTCACCGTCATTCTTTCCGAGATGGCGCGTGCGGGCATCGTCGCGTCACAGCGCGGGCGCGACGGCGGTTACTGGCTGGGCGTTCCCCCGGTCGACGTGCGGTATGGGGACATTGTTCGCCTGACCCGCGGGTCGATTGCGCTGGTTCCCTGTGCCAGCCGCTTTGCCACCGAAAGCTGCAAGAACTGCCTGCCAGAGGCCGACTGCCGCCTGCGCACGCTGATGCTGGTGGTGCGCGATGAAACCGCCGCCGTGCTCGACCGGCTGACGCTCGCCGACCCGATAGCGGCGGGCGAGATTTTGGCGACGTAATTATATGCCGCATATGCGACATTAAATAACTTGGCCGGTGAAATATGCTCGGCTACATCCACCAAGCTGTTCATTTCGCGCAAAGGGTCCAGTCGATGCCCTCTCCTTTTCAAGCTGCCCCACCCGCCGATCGCCTGGCCATCCGCGCGCTGGGGCGTGAACCCGAAGACCGCATCGCCGCCAGCATCCTCGCCGCGCTCGCCGCCGCCGGACCGGACATTGCCTCGGTTAAAGCGCTTGGCCGGCAGATTATCGCCCGCGCCAAAAGCGATGGTGAACGGGCCAGCCTCGTCGGCGCGCTGATGAACCGCTACCGCCTGTCCACCGAGGAAGGCGTCGTCCTGATGTGCTTGGCGGAGGCATTGCTGCGCGTGCCCGACAGCGACACTGCCAACGCCCTCATCCGCGACAAGATCGCCGGACGGCACTGGACTGAAGGTGAAGGCTCCGGCTCGCTCCTCGTCGATCTTAGCGCCTTTGGCCTCAGCCTTGGCTCAGCGACGCTGATGCTCGGCCAGATCGGCTCCAGCGCCGCGCCGGCCGGCATCCTCAAACGGATGATCCGCCGCTCGGGCGAACCCGTCATCCGCCAGGCCGCCTATGCCGCAATGAAGCTGCTCGGCCAGCAGTTTGTCATGGGCGAAACCATCGCCGCCGCGCTCAAACGCGCTGATCGCGCCGATGATGAGCTGGCCTCGTTCGACATGCTGGGGGAGGGCGCGCGCACCGCCGCCGACGCCGCGCGCTACGCCGCTGCCTATGCTGACGCCATCGCCACTATCGGCGGTTCAGCCAAGCCCGGTGATCCGCACCGCAATCATGGCATCTCGATCAAGCTGTCGGCGCTCCATCCGCGCTATGAGTATCTGAAACCGCAGCGCTGCCGCGATGAACTCCTCCCCGTCGTCATCACCCTCGTCCGCGCTGCCCGTGCCGCGAACGTGCCGTTGATGATCGATGCTGAGGAAAGCGACCGGCTCGAACCGCATCTCGACATCCTCGCCGGTCTGCTTGACGCGGGGCTGGCCGATGGCTGGGACGGGCTCGGCATCGTTATCCAGGCCTATCAGAAACGCAGCCCCGCCGCTGTGGAATGGGTCGGCGCGCAAGCCCGCGCCCGCGGCGTCCGGGTCGCCGTCCGCTTGGTGAAGGGGGCCTATTGGGACAGCGAGGTCAAGCGCGCCCAGGTCGCCGGGCTCGCCAATTTCCCGGTGTTCACGGCTAAGGTCCATACCGACCTATGCTATCTGCGCTGTGCCCAGTTGCTCCACGGCCACCGCGATTGCATCTATCCCGCCTTCGCCACCCACAATGCGATGACCATCGCCTATATCGACCAACTCTTCGCCGATGGTGCCGACCATGAGCTGCAACGACTGCACGGCATGGGCGAAGGCGCGCACGACGCGCTCGCCTGCGAGCGGGAAAGTCAAAAGGACTCAGGCGGCCGCCGCCCGGTCCGGGTCTACGCCCCCGTCGGCACCCACCGCGACCTCCTCGCCTATCTGGTCCGCCGCCTCCTCGAAAATGGCGCGAACTCTAGCTTCGTCCACCAGTTTTCCGACCCAGATGTCACCGTCGAACAACTGGCCGTCGATCCGCGCGAACCGGCGGCGTTGCTGGATAGCCAGGCCCCGTTGCCATCCGGCGCGGACCTCTATCTGCCCGACCGGCGCAATAGTCGCGGTCATGATCTGGGCGAACCCGGCGTGTCCGAGGCGCTGTTGGCGGCGATGGCCGCCACGCGCGCAGCCGCGCCAGTGGCCGCACCGATAATCGCGGGTCAGGTCGCAAAGGGCACAGCACAACCGGTCCAGAATCCTGCCACCGGCGCATTGGTCGGCCATGTGATTGATGCGACCCCCGCGATGATTGATGTTGCCGTCAGCAGCGCCCGTTCAGCCCAGCCCGACTGGAGCCTCGCGGGCGGCAACTTCCGCGCCGACCGGCTCGAACGCGCCGCCGATCTCCTCGAAACCGAGGAAGCTCGCTTCCTCGCCCTCGCCATGGACGAAGCGGGCAAGATCCTCGCCGATGCGGTCGCGGAACTGCGCGAAGCGGTCGATTTCCTGCGCTATTATGCGGTGGAGGCCCGCCGCCATTTCACCACCGCACAAACGCTCCCCGGCCCGACCGGTGAACGCAACCAGCTGGTGCTGGAGGGCAAAGGCCTGATCGTCTGCATCTCACCGTGGAATTTCCCGCTGGCGATTTTTCTGGGACAGGTCGGCGCAGCGCTGGCCGCAGGCAATGCGGTGCTGGCCAAGCCCGCCGAACAAACGCCGCTCATCGCCTATGCGGCGGTTGATCTGCTCCACCGCGCCGGGGTGCCGCCAGAGGTGCTGCACTTCCTGCCCGGCCCCGGCGAAACTATCGGCGCGGCGTTGGTCGGCCATCCCGAGATTGACGGCGTCGTCTTCACTGGCTCGACTGCGGTTGCCCGGCTGATTAACCGCACGCTGGCCAATCGCGACGGCGCCATCGCCCCGCTGATCGCCGAAACCGGCGG
>JANOPV010000050.1:0-2861 GCA_031422035.1 Sphingomonas sp.
CGCTGCGCCTGCAGTTGAAGAAACTGCCGTCGAAGCACCAGCCGAGCCGGTTGCCGAGGAAGCTGCTGTCGCCGGAGAAGCGCCCGCGGCAGAAGCGCCTGTGGCAGAAGCGCCTGCAGCCGATGACGGTGCTGCGACCGAAGAACCGGCTAGCGAAGAAAAGGCTGAGGGCTGATCCTCACCATGCCGAATCCCGACCGCCTCGTCACGCTCGCCGTCATTACAGGCGCGCATGGCTTGGCGGGCGAGGTGCGACTGAAGCTGTTTGGGGAGGGTGTCGACGCGCTGAAGGCTTACAAAAGCTTAAGCGGGGGCACCCTCACCCTCAAAAACGTTAAGCCGGTAAAGGGCGGCGCGATTGCCCGCTTCACCGAAATCCCTGACCGCGCCGCCGCCGAACGCGCGCGCGGGGCCGCGCTTACCGTGCCGCGCAGCGCATTGCCGCCATTGGGTGAGGGCGAATATTACCATCACGACTTGCTGGGGCTACCCGCCGTTTCGACGACAGGCGAGGCGCTGGGCACCGTCGTCCTCATCGAAAATTACGGCGCCGGCGACATCATCGAGATTGAGCGCCTCGCAGTGGCGGGCGAAAAATCCAAACGCTTCATGGTGCCGATGAATGCCATCGCTGTGCCCGAATGGAGCGAAGCGGGCGTGGTCATCGCTCCGGATTATATCGACTAAGCAGCGCTTTGTAACTGGCCAACGGCGCGGTTGCGGCCGCCTGCCTTGGCGGCATAGAGCCTGACGTCGGCGGCCTTCATTGCCTCGGCAAAACTGCTAGTGGCATCGATTAGGGCGACGCCCATGCTGGCGCTGACCATCTCGGTAACTTCGGGCACTTCCACCGCAACCACCGCGCTGATGCACTGGCGCAGGCGCTCCGCTTCCAAGGCCGCGATCACCGGCGTGTCATAGAGTAACAGCGCAAATTCCTCTCCGCCGATCCGCCCCGCCATGGCTTTACCTGAGCCCAGCGCGACGCCTGCCGCCGCGATCACCCGGTCGCCAACATCATGGCCATAGTGGTCATTGACCGCTTTGAACCGATCGAGGTCGATGATCGCGATGGCAACTGGCCGGTCTGCGGCAAAGCGCGCTTCAATGGCACGGCGGTTGGCGAGGCCGGTGAGCGGGTCGGTAGAGGCGATGATCGCCAAAGCACTGGCGCTTGCGCGTGCATCTTCGCGTTCCTCGCGTAACCGGTTCAGCCGATCAAGAATGCCGACGGCGGTCAACATCGTCTCTAGGGCTAAGGCAGGAAACAGCGCGAAGAGGAAAAATGCAAAGGGTCGCCCCAGCACGATGTCGTAAAACAGGCTGATGCCGAATACAAACGTCAGGCCGCTCCACGCCGCCGCCTGATTGCGCGCGGTGCGGCTGCCGCGTCGCCATGCGAGCACCACCGCCGCACTACACACTAGCAACAGCGCGACCATCACTAGGTTGCGAAACGCCATATAGGCGGGCGGCGCATCGGTCAGGAGCATCGCTGGCGTGGTTAGGAACACAGCGCAAGACAGGCGGATCAGCCAGCGTTGCATCCGCCGGCTCAGCATCCCCGGTTCCAGATAGGCGCACAGAAACGGGCCAGAGACCGCGACGCCCATATCGAACAAGATATTGATATAGACCTGTCGGGCAAAGCTATCGGGGGTAAAATATGGCCCCATCGCCAGCGGCGACAGCCCGACGACCAGCGCCACATAAATCACTGCACGTGCGCTCTGCCAGATCAGGAAGCGCTCGCGCAGGAGTGCGAAGAACGCGGCGTTATAAGCCACCGAAAACAGCAACAGGCCAAAGAATATTCCGGTGAACGCGCCGTCCCAGTTCATCGTGGTATTCTCGGCGAAACTGGATTGGGCGAGGGCAGGGGCGGCGGCGCAGGCCATGACGACCGCCATCATGCCGCGAAATATGTGATGGCCAGCGGATCTTCCCATAGGCGGCGGCATAAGTGGGAAGTTTGAGAGTTTGGTTAACGGGTTGGGTCGGCGGGCGTGGCGGGTTGTTGACGCCAGTTGGTCCGCTTAGTATATACGACTTAGATATACGGAGACCGTTATGACGCGAGAATGGACCACCCGGACCTTCAAGTCTGGCAACTCGGTGGCGCTGCGCCTTCCCAAGGCCTTGGGTATAGCCGAGGGTGAGGATATTACGCTGTCACCGCATAAGGACGGTTCGATAGGCTTTTGGCGCACTCGAGATGCACTGGACGTGCTGATGAGCCTGTACGGCGCGTTCTCGCCCGGCTTCATGGCCGCCGGTCGTGGCGACATCGAGCAGCAGGATTACGACTGGTCGCCAACCGCCAAACGCGACGAGGCAGCCTGACAAGTGTATTTGCTCGACACCAATGTCTGTATTGATTTCGCTTTGGCGCGCAGTGACAAACTACGGGACAATATCCGCGAAGGCTTCCCGAGGGGGATTTCCATATCGTCAATCACGCTTGCTGAGCTGCGGGTCGGCGCGCGAGATGCGCGGGCCGGGCCAGACGATGATCAACGGCTCGACGATCTGATCCGTATCCTGACTTTGCGCGATTTCGATGAGGAGGCTGCCGAAGTCTATGGCAGACTGGCCCGTCAGATCGGTATCAAGCGGCGAAGTTTCGACCGTCTCATTGCTGCGCATGCGCTGTCCGCGAGCTGCACCTTGATTACCGGGAACATTAAGGACTTCGCCGATGTGCCGGGGTTGAAGGTTGAGAATTGGACGGTGTGATGCCTGTATTTTCAGCATATTGCGACCCTAGCGATGGCCTTGTGTATGTGAACCTCGCAGTCACGATAGTTGCTGGATCAGCCATCGGCTTTTTTATGTGCGCGCGGCGTTGCCAATGGCAACGC
>JANOPV010000051.1:0-2583 GCA_031422035.1 Sphingomonas sp.
GCTCCGCGCCGTCGGCGCTTGGTGAGCGTGGCGGGCGTGACGATGATTTCCGACGATTATCGGCGCTGGGCGGGCGGTCGCTCGGCGGGCGCTGGCGGGGTGGTCGAGCCAAAGAGGATACCTTATCTATTGTTGCGCGGCCGCTTCACCGGCACAGTTTCTGCGCGCGTAGCAGCGCGGCGGGGGAACGCAAAGCCATTGCCGTGCGTATCTGCGGCATAGTATCTTTGCTCATTGGTTTGTGGATTGTCTTCATGATCTTTCGTCGTTCATCGCACAGCATCAAGCGCCTGCTCGTCGTTGAAGATGAACCGCTGGTGGCGTTCGACAATGAGTATTTCCTTGAGCAGGAAGGGTATGAGGTAATCGCCACGGTCGACAATGCGACCGAGGCGCTTGCGATCCTCGCATCTGATGTGGTGGAGGCGGTGCTGCTTGACGTCAATCTGGCTGGTGCCCGCTCAGGCGTCGTCGTTGCACAGGACGCGCATGAGCGCGGCGTTCCCGTCATATTCCTGACGGGCGCGGTCCCCGCCAACGCCAGCAGCTTTGCCGTCGCCGCCCTCGCCAAACCCTATGGACAGCGCGATCTGGCCGCGGCACTGAAAGCCGTTGATGCAATTGTTGCCGGGCGCGAGCCGGGGGCGGTGCCAGCATCGGTGCAGCTGTTCGGTTGAACCCCGAGCCGGCGGCGGCAAGCCAGCCGTTAAAGACATTGGCCATTCAGGAAAATGACGTTACCCAACAGGTCTGATTTTTTGGGTAGCGTAAATATATGTCAGTCGATGTCCTCCGTTTCATCATCTTCGTGGCTGTGCTGGGCGGCGTTGCGTTTGTCGCGCTAACCAACACATCGTTCCGACCCTATCTACGCAAAGCGCCGATGGTGACATTCTTGCTGGGCATTTCCAGCGGATTTCCTCTGACCCTGCTCATCGCGACCATGACGTTCTGGCTGGCGAAAGTCGGCATCGACACCGCGACCATCGGCTTTGCCGTTGCCTTGGGTGTTCCTTACACACTCAAATTTCTTTGGGCACCGCTGATCGATAAGCTGCCTTTGCCGCTTTTGACTAAGGCGTTTGGGCAGCGGCGCGGCTGGTTGTTTCTCACTCAAGCTTTGCTCTTTGGCTCGGTATGGCAATTGGGCGCAAGCAATCCGCAGCCCGGGCAACTAGGAACTTTTGCCGTTTGGGCTCTAATCACCGCGTTTTTGTCGGCGACACAGGACATTGTGATCGACGCCTATCGCATCGAAATTCTGGAAGAGGATGAGTTTGCGCACGGCACCGCCACCAACCAGTTCGGCTATCGCACCGGCAATTTGATTGCGGGCGCCGGCACGATTTATTTTGCCTCGCACGAAGGTTTGGGCCTCGGCTGGGCGACCGCCTATGGATTGACGGCATTCGCCATCATCCCGGCGATTATCGGTGCGATCTGGATCGGGCCAGGCAAGTTTCTTGATCGCTATGCCGACGCGCAGGGCATGACGGCTGGGCAGTGGCTCACCGAAACCGTCGTTAATCCATTCCGCGAATTCCTGTCGCGCCACGGGGCCGTGACCATCCTTGGTTTCGTACTGGTCTATAAGGTTGGCGACGCGATGGGGCAGGCGATGCTGAGCCCGATGATTGTTGATCTGGGCTTTGCCGACCTCGATTATATCTCTGCAAACAAATTATGGGGATTTGGCGCTCTCATCGTTGGCTCGGCATTGGGTGCGCCATTCATCCTGTGGCTGGGCATGGGCCGCGCGTTGCTGATTTCTGGGCTGATGATGATGTTCTCCAATGTGATGTTCATGATCCTCGCCGCCACCGGTAATGACTATTGGATGCTGGTTGCAGCAATTTGTACCGAGAACCTGACCAGTGGCATTGGGCTGACGGTGTTTGTGACCTATTTGTCGGGGCTTTCAAACCTCGCCTACACCGCCACTCAATTTGCGTTGCTGTCGTCCTTCGCTGGTGTCGGACGGACGTTTATGGCTGGGCCAGCAGGCATCATCGCTGAAAATGTCGGATGGGTCACTTTCTGGGGCATTACCGTGGTCGCAGCGATCCCGGGAATGATCCTGCTTTGGATATTGTGGAGCAAAGGCTATGTTGTGCAGGGCGTCCGTCAGACCGACGTCACGGATGAAAAGGCGCTCAAAGAGCCAGTCGGCCTGTTCAGGATAGTCGGCTTTGCACTGATCGTTGCGGGGCTGATCGGCCTGCTGCTCTCACAACCGCTTGAATTCGCAAATCACGTGACAGCTACATTTGCAGCGGTGTTCGTCACTGGCGCCTTGCTGGCATGGAAAGGCAAAGCGTTGACCGCTTAGGTCGGCACTTCACCATTCAGCCGCAGGACTTCGCCCGCAAGATAGAGCGACCCGCAGATCAAGACCATTTCGCCCGGGCCGCCGACGATGATGTTCGCGAGCGCTTCACTCACGCCCGATGCTGGCCCGCCAATCTCGATGCCAAACGCCGCTTGAACGTCCGCACTCAATTGTCGGGGCTCATGATGCTCATGACCTGCAATCGGCACCGCATGAAAACTGGCGATCCGCGAGGCGAGCGGGCGGAGGAAGCC
>JANOPV010000052.1:0-1818 GCA_031422035.1 Sphingomonas sp.
AGTCTTACTTGCTGGCCGACAAAATCATCGCCGCATGCAAACAAACCGGCGCGGAGGCGGTGCATCCGGGCTATGGTTTCCTATCCGAACGCACCAGCTTTGCCGAGGCTTTGGCCAAGGAAAACATCGCCTTTATCGGCCCGCCGGTAAACGCGATTGCGGCGATGGGGGACAAGATCGAGTCCAAGAAACTGGCGATGGCGGCAGGCGTCAATGTCGTGCCCGGCTTCGTCGGTGAGATTGACGATACCGAACATGCGGTGCGGATTTCGGCGGAAATCGGCTATCCGGTGATGATGAAGGCCAGCGCCGGCGGCGGCGGCAAGGGGATGCGGCTTGCCTATAATGAGGCCGATGTCCGCGAGGGCTTTGAGGCGACCAAGCGCGAGGGGCTGAATTCGTTCGGCGACGACCGCGTGTTTATCGAGAAATTCATCCTCAACCCTCGCCACATCGAAATCCAGATATTGGGCGACCAGCACGGCAATATATTGTATTTGAACGAACGCGAATGCTCGATCCAGCGGCGGCACCAGAAGGTCGTCGAGGAAGCACCTTCACCGTTCGTCACGCCCAAGATGCGCAAGGCGATGGGCGAGCAATGTGTCGCCCTGTCGCGTGCAGTGGGTTACTATTCGGCAGGAACGGTCGAGCTGATCGTATCGGGAGCGGACCCGACTGGGGAGAGCTTCTACTTCCTCGAAATGAACACGCGGTTGCAGGTCGAGCATCCGGTGACGGAGTGCATCACCGGGATCGATCTGGTCGAACAGATGATCCGCGTGGCTTACGGCGAGGCGCTGAGCTTCGGCCAAGATGATGTGAAGCTCGATGGTTGGGCGATTGAGAACCGGGTTTACGCGGAGGACCCCTATCGTGGGTTTTTGCCGAGCACAGGGCGGTTGGTGCGGTACAGGCCCTCACTGTTCCCCTCCCGTTTACGGGAGGGGCTAGGGGTGGGCCCGAGCGAAAGCGAAGCTCTACACGGACACACCCACCCCCAACCCCTCCCGCAAGCGGGTGGGGAGTATGAGGCACGCGGCACAGACGGCATCCGTGTTGATGACGGCGTCACCGAAGGCGGCGAAGTCTCCATGTTCTACGACCCGATGATCGCCAAACTGGTAACGTGGGGCGAAACCCGCGACGAAGCGGCCAACAACCAAATCGCCGCGCTCGATGCGTTCGAGATTGACGGCCTCGGCCACAATATCGATTTCCTGTCCGCCATCATGCAGCATCCGCGGTTCCGTTCTGGTGACATCACCACGGGTTTCATCGCTGAGGAGTATCCCGATGGGTTTCACGGCGCCCCGGCATCACCAGAGTTAGCTCGAAACCTAGCCGCCATCGCCGCCTTTGCCGCGACTGCCGAAGCCGACCGGGCGCGGCGGGTCGATGGGCAAGTGGGGGAGCGGCTGCGGCCACCATCGGACTGGCAGGTCCGGGTTGGCGATGCCGCCTATGCCGTCGCGCTGTCGGGCGATGACATCATCGTCGACGGCACAGCTGTTGACCTCGATATGGAATACACCCCCGGCGATCGCATAATCGCTGCGGAAATCGGCGACGAAGCGCTAACCGTGCGGATCGCCAAAACCCGCGCCGGGTTCAAGCTGACGACGCGCGGTGCCAGCCACCATGTGCGGGTGCTGCCCAGCCGGATAGCGCCGCTCGCCGGGCATATGATCGCAAAAACCCCGCCCGACCTATCCCGCTACCTCATCTGTCCGATGCCCGGCCTGCTCGTCGCGTTGCATGTCGCAGCGGGTGACAAGGTTGAGGCCGGTCAGCCGCTCGCGGTAATCGAGGCGATGA
>JANOPV010000053.1:0-2343 GCA_031422035.1 Sphingomonas sp.
GAATAAGGTGGCTAAACGGTCGTAACTGCTGAACTGATCCGCCGGCAGCAGCGGCTCCGCCGCCGCCCGCATTCATAAACACCTGTGGCGTTGTTTGAGCCGTCCGCATGGCCTCCTCAGCTTTCCGCATCGCCACATCTAACGTCTCACTACAATGGCGGCATTTTTTTGCATTTGCCGAGATGCTCTCGTCGCAAAATGGGCAATTTACCGAGGCGACTTGATTTTCAGCCCCCCCCGGAAGTTCACTCATAGATTTCACTCCTGTCAGTCAAAATTTCATCAAACCCGCATCGGCATCAGCACATACAGCGCGGCATCATCGCCGGCCTGCCGGATCAGGGTCGGCGCGCTGGCGTCGGCGAGGTGCATTTCCACGGTGTCGCCGTCGATCTGGTCGATAATGTCTTTGAGGTAGCGGGCGTTGAAGCCGATTTCCATCGGGTCGGAGCTATAATCGCCCGACACTTCTTCGGCCGCGGTGCCGTTTTCCGGGCTGGTGACGGACAGCGTCACCCGGTCAGCATCCAGCGCCATTTTCACCGCGCGGGTCTTGTCGCTGGCGATGGTGGCAACGCGGTCGACGCCCTGGCCAAAGCTTTTGGGATCAACCTTGAGCAGCTTGTCATTCGCGGTCGGGATGACCCGGCTATAGTCGGGGAAGGTGCCGTCGATCAGCTTTGAGGTCAGGATCGCGCTGCCCAGCGTAAAGCGGATTTTGCTCGGCGACAGTTCGATTTGCACCCGCCCGTCGAGATGCTCGTCGAGCAATTTGCGGATTTCGCCCACCGCTTTGCGTGGCACGATCACATCGGGCATCCCCTCTGCGCCCGCGGGCCGCGCCAGCGTATAGCGCGCCAGCCGGTGGCCATCAGTTGCCGCAGCACGGAGCGTGCCGCCATCCTCGTCGGACACATGCAGGAAAATGCCGTTGAGATAATAGCGCGTTTCCTCGGTCGAGATCGCGAACCGCGTCTTGTCGATGATCGCCGCGAGCTGCCGCGCATCCATCTCGAAGCTGGTGGGCAATTCGCCCTCGGCAATCACCGGGAAATCATCGCGCGGCAATGTTTTGAGTTTGGACGCATACCGCCCGGCCCGCACCGCCATCTCGCTATCGGCGGCATGCAACAGCACTTCGGCCCCATCGGGCAGCTTGCGGGCGATTTCATACAACAGATGCGCCGAAACCGTCGTCGCGCCGGGCGTTTCCACCTTGGCCTCAGCGGTTTCCACGACCTGCAGATCGAGATCGGTCGCCATGATCCGGATCATCGAATCGCCCACCGCTTCGATCAGCACGTTGGAGAGGATGGGGATGGTATTGCGGCGCTCGACCACCGACTGGATGTGGCCCAGCACCTTCAGCAAAGTCGCCCGTTCGATTGTAGCCCGCATGAGTGTGCCCGTTTCCCTGTCGTCACGGACGGCGCATTGGCGCGTCCGAATCTGTCTTTATCTGGCGGCTATCCTTAACGTGCTGCACCGTGCGCGCAAGGCGATGGGCGGGTTGCGCGCACGCGATGTTCGGGGGATAGACTGCGCTCATGACATTATCCGGCCGCACCTTCATCGCCCGCCACGGCGAAACCGTCTTCAACGCCGCCCGGCGGATGCAGGGCGACACCCTCGACACCCCGCTGACCCTGTCCGGCATCGCCCAGGCGCAAGGGATGGGCGCAGACCTCGCTGCCTGGCTCGGCACCCGCCAGGCGCTGTCGCTCTGGTCGTCGCCGTCGGGCCGCGCGCTGCAAACCATGGCGATCATCACCGAACATATCGACAATGACTGGCACGCCGTTCAGCAGGACGCGCGACTGCAAGAGATGAATGTCGGCGATTGGGCCGGGCGCAGCTATGCCGCGATCATGACCGAACAGGGCACCATCCTTGATCCGCACGCCGCACTGTTCAGCGTCCGCCCGCCCGGCGGCGAATGGTATGACGAGATTGCCGACCGCTTGACCGCATGGATAGCCGATGCCGCCCAGCATCGCGGCGACCGCCTCATCATCATGCATGGTATTTCCAGCCGGGTGCTGCGCGGCATCCTGCTCGGGCTGCCAGTTGATCCGGTGTGGAAAGCGCCCATCGCGCCCAGCCTGCCCCAGGGGACGCTGGTGATGATCGCCAATGGTGAGGAGCGGGTGATCTGTACCGGGGCCGTGCCCGAATGAAGCGTATCGGCTGCGCCTTCGCGGTCACCGCGCTGCTTATCGCCCCCGCCATCGCCCGCGATTCGCTCGGCGTCTTCGGCGGCTGGGCGGCGTTTCGCGATCCTGACGTCCCGCGCTGCTACGCCATCGCCACCCCGCGCGGCGGACGTGATGGGGATGCTTTCCT
>JANOPV010000054.1:0-7667 GCA_031422035.1 Sphingomonas sp.
CATCGCCCGCCCCCTTTGACCACCGCGACGATGCGGCTATGACCGCCATGAACAAAATATCCGGGGGTTGCACGTCATATGGTCCAGAAACTGCTGATCGGGATCGGCGGCATCGCCCTCATCCTCGCTATCGCTTACGCATTTTCGTCCAACCGCAGGTGGATTCGCCTACGCGTCGTCGGCGCGGCCTTTGCCTTACAGGTGGGGATTGCCGCACTCGTGCTGGTCACCCCGTGGGGCAAGGCGGCGCTCGATTTCCTGTCGCGCGGCGTTTCCAACCTGCTTGGCTATAGCCTGGCGGGCACCGAATTTCTGTTCGGGCCAACGGCGACCAACCCGTTGGCCAACACCTTTGCGCTCGCGGCGCTGCCCGTCATCATCTTTTTCGCGGCGCTGATTTCGGTGCTTTATTATCTCGGCATCATGCAATTCATCATCAAATGGGTCGGCGGCGGCATCAAATGGATTACCGGCATCACCCGGGTGGAGAGCCTCGGCGCGGCGGCGAATATCTTTGTCGGCCAGAGTGAGAGCCCGCTGGTCATCCGCCCCTATCTCGCTGGCCTGACTCCGGCCCAATTATTCATGATGATGACCGTCGGCATGGCCGGCGTCGCGGGGACGATCCTTGCCGCCTATGCCTCGATGGGGATCGACATAAAATATCTGCTCGCGGCCAGTTTCATGTCCGCACCGGGCGGCATATTGATGGCCAAGCTGATGATGCCCGATGATCCCAAGGACATCGGCATCGAACCCGTCGAAATGCCCGCCGCCAGCCATGATGAAGAGGCTCCGGCTAACATCATCATGGCCGCCGCGCAGGGCGCGCAAACCGGCGTCAAGCTGGCGGTCGCGGTCGGCGCGATGGTGCTGGCGTTCGTTGCCCTGGTGGCGCTCGCCAACGGCATGCTGGCCGGGATCGGCAGCATGTTGGGCTATGACGGCTGGTCATTCCAGCGCGGGCTCGGCGCGATATTCCAACCGGTGATGTTCATGCTCAACGTGCCATGGGCGGAGGCGAATGTCGCCGGTGGTCTGTTCGGCACAAAGATCGTGCTGAACGAATTCGTCGCCTTCATCGAACTGGGCCGGATTCAGGGCACGCTGTCGCCAGCCACGGTCGCCGTCGTCACCTTTGCACTGTGCGGCTTTGCCAATTTCAGTTCGATTGCCATCCAGATGGCGGTCACCGGCAATCTGGCTCCCAATCAGCGCCCGATGATCGCGCGGCTGGGGCTTAAGGCATTGCTGGCGGGGAGCCTCGCCAACCTGATGTCCGCCGCGCTCGCGGGGATGATGCTCACGCTCAGCCCGCCTGCGCCGCCCGCTGCAATCGCTGCGCCCGCTCCAGTTGCGCCTGCGACGCCCGCGAATTAGCCCTGCACGCGGCTGCGGAATCCGCCGGTCAATGACTGTGGCAATGCACTGTCAATAGTCGCCAATGTGACATTCTATTGAAGCGAGCACGTCTACCGTCAGCCGAATAGGGCGCATCTCATTTTGCGCCGGTAGGAGATGATGATGGACAAGTCATGTGTAGTGCGCGCAGCCATCGGGGCTGCGCTGGCCATCGGGGTCACTGCCAGTGCGGTGGGACAGGATGACCGGCGACTCGACCCGGTTGAAGCCACCATCTATCGCGATATCGCTTTCAATGGCCCGGCCGTGGCCGTCAGCGGCAACCGGCCAAACCTCGGCCTTGCCTGGCCCGTTAACAGCATCCGGGTGCGGTCCGGGCGCTGGGAAATGTGCGAACGCCCGCAGTTCCGCGGACGCTGCACGACGGTTGATCGTGACACGCCGATGCTGGGATCGGTCGTCCGCGGCATTCCCATTCAATCGATCCGCCCGGTTGGCGGTAACGGCGGCGGTGGCGGCGGCAACCAGGACCCGCCAGCCAATAATCAGACCGTGCAGGGCACATTTGCCCAATTCCACACCCAGCCGCAGATGAACGGCCGCCGCATCCGCGCCTGCACCACCGGTTCGGCAACCGCCAATTGTGCCGCACGCACCGCTGATGAATTCTGCCGGATCAATGGCTGGAACGGGTCAGCGCGCGAGCATCTCGAAACGGTGGGCCGCGACGTCTACCTCGCCGACGTCCTGTGCGTCCGCAGCGGCTATTGAGGGGAGTTAGCCTGATGAAACATCTGACATTGAGCGCGGCTTTGCTGGCCGCAACGCTCACCACTGGCTGCACCACCGTGGGTGGGCCGGGTAGCTCGACCTTTTACGAATGCAGCATGGGCACCCGGCTCCAAGTTGATTTTATCAACAATGCGGCGCTGGTCCAAATCAACGGCGCGCGCGCGCTGGCGATGCGCGCCACACCCAGCACCCAAGGTCAGGTCTATGAGGGCGCAGGCGGGCGTCGGCTCGCGGTCAACGGCGGCGACGTCCGGTGGAATACCGCCGACCGGTCCGCCCCGGAAACATGCCGATCAATCCAAGTCCCGCGCTGATTTGACGGTGTTTCAGCGCGCGCTCAGAAATTCCCTGAGCTCGCGCTGGAACCGCGCGGGTTCGTCCCACATGATGAAATGATAGCTGTCGGGCACTTGCTCCACCTCTGCCTGCGGCGCACCGGAATAGGCGGTGCGGTAGAATATGCCCAGCATCTCGGGCGCAATCGGCATGGTCGGCGGTGCGGCCCACAGCACCCGGAACGGGCCGGTAAAGCGCACCAGATCGGGCGTCAAATTGGTGGTGATGAGGTCATACATTGCTTGGCCCGACGTTGCAGGATCGCTGTTCAGACTGTCCTCGACCGCGCCGCTGCGCATATTTTCGGTGCGGACCATCCCGGCGATGGTCTGTTCGACTTGGGCGCGGCGGCTGTCACCGGTGGCCCCGGCTATGCCAGCGCGAATTTGCTCCGCCATTGGCCGGACGCTGTCGGGCGTTGCGCTCGGCCCGCCAAACATCGCGCCGATGAACGGGAACATGTCGACGACCATCAGCCTACCGACCGCTTCAGGATGGCGCGTCGCCACCATCATCGCCAGCGTGCCGCCCATGCTGTGACCGACCAGCGCGGGCCGAGTCAGACCGCCCTCACGCACGTAACGCGCAATCTCGTCCGCCACCGGCGACACCACCGGGCCGGTGCCGTTGGCATCAGGCGCGAGGCCCGCAAAACCACGCACATGGATCAGGTGATAACGATAGCCTGGCAGCGCCGCGATGGTGCTGCGCCACACCGCGGGCGACGACGACAGACCGGGGATCAACACCACGTCAGGACCGGTGCCGACCACTTCGACCGTGATGCGCGGCGATATAAAGGCTGCGGTGGCGGTGGCATCCGCCGCCGTGACATGGCCCGCATGCGCATCCTGCGCAAAAGCGGGAGCAGCGAACGCGAGCGGCAGGGCGAGGAGGAGGAGAAAGCGGCGCATGGGAGATACTCCGGTTGAAACACGGGCTGTGCTATGGCGATAATACAGAGCGGTCAAGAGCGCACGAGCACGAGTATCGTGTCAACCGTGCCTGGCATGTGTCAGCGTGTCGGCAGCTTGTCGGCTTCATCTGGTGGGCACCGGCTCTGGCCCCGTCCAGTCATAGAACCCCCGCCCGGCCTTCTTCCCCAGCCAGCCAGCCTCGACATATTTGACCAGCAACGGCGCCGGGCGGAATTTGGGGTCGCCGGTGGTGGTGAACAGCACCCGGATAATCTCCACGCAGGTATCGAGGCCGATAAAATCCGCCAGCGTCAGCGGCCCCATCGGGTGGTTGAGGCCGAGGCGGCAGGCGGTGTCGATGTCACGCACGCTTGCCACCCCCTCGCCCAAGGCAAATACCGCTTCGTTAATCATCGGCATCAGCACCCGGTTGACGATGAAGCCCGGCGCATCGTTCGCATGGACGATGTCCTTGCCGAGTGACCGCCCGAACGCCTCGACTGCGCCCAAGGTCGCATCGCTCGTCGCCAGCCCGCGGATCAGTTCGATCAACCCCATCACCGGCACAGGGTTAAAGAAATGGACCCCCATGAACCGCGCGGGATCGGGCACTGCCTGTGCCATCCGGGTGATCGGGATCGAGCTGGTGTTGGTGGCAAGGACCGCGGTCGGCGACAAATGCGGCGCGACACTGGCAAAAATCGCGCGCTTGATCTCCTCGCGCTCGGTCGCGGCCTCGATCACCAAATCGCACGGGGCAAAGGCCGCATGATCAGCCACCGCCTCAATCTTGGCCATGATCGCGGCCCCTGCATCGGCGGTCAGCTTGTCCTTCGCCACCAGCCGATCGAGCGCCTTCGCAATGCCATCACGTCCGGCCGTCGCTCGCGCCAGATCGACATCACCGAGCAGCACCCGATAGCCCGCCTGCGCCGACACCTGCGCAATGCCAGCGCCCATTTGCCCCGCGCCGATGATCCCGATAATTTGCATGAAAATTACTCGACCTCAATTCGTCACCCCAGCGAAGGCTGGGGTCTATCTCGCCTGCCGTGTTAGGCTGAAAGGCGCGACAGATGCCAGCCTTCGCTGGCATGACGGCGATGTAGGCGAGTGTCAGCCACTACCGCGACGCGCCGGGCACCCACAGCACATCACCCGCGCCATTGCCATTGGCGGCGCGGCAGCCGACGAACAGCCAGTCAGACAACCGGTTGAGATAAGCGAGCGCCAGCGGGTTGAGCGCGCGGGTTGAGCCCGCCGCCACCGCGCTGCGTTCTGCCCGCCGGGTTGCGGTGCGTGCCAGATGCAGCCGCGCCGCACCCTCGCTGCCACCGGGCAGGATGAAACTGGTCAGCGGCGGCACATGCTCGTTCATCGCGTCAATTTCCGCCTCCAGCCGGTCGACCTGAGTGGCAACGATCCGCAGCGCCATCTCGCCGGGCGCAAACGGCTCGCCGCTGTCCGCAGCCGGGGTGGCGAGGTCTGCGCCCAAATCGAACAAGTCATTCTGGATCACCGTCAGCCGGGCCCGCATATCGGCATCATCGAGCGCCAGGATGGCAAAACCGATGATGCTGTTCGCTTCATCAACATCACCAATCGCGGCAAACAGCGCATCGGCCTTGGGCAGGCGCGAACCATCGACCAGGCCGCTGGTGCCGTCGTCGCCCGTGCGCGTATAAATCTTGTTCAGTTTGACCATCGCGGCTTGCCCCCAATCTGCGCCATGCTGTTTATTGCGCGGCGAGCATCCCGATGCCGACCAGCAGCAGCACAGCAATCGCCTGCCATTTCACGCGCGCAAACATCATCTGGTTCGATTTCATGTGCATCGCGTGGACCCCCTCAGGGTCGCGCACCGCATCACTCGCGCGGGAAAAATAGAGCAGCCCGCGCACCAGCGATACCGCCACCATCACCATTGCTGCTGCGACCAGCAGAATCAGCACCCATTGCATCGTCATTGTCCTTGGCATTGATCCAGCCAGCGGCGGACCTGCGAGGCATCATAGCCTGTGCGTCTATTTAGGGAGTGGCCCAGCGATAGGGAAGGGGCAAGTCGCCGCACCGCAACATTTCCGCAAGCGCCGTGCCATCCAGCCCCGCCTCCCTCAGGGTGATCAGCGCCGCTGCGTCATCGCGCTTCGCCAGCCGCCGCCCGTCGGCCCCAGCAATCAGCGGGTGGTGGTGATAGGCCGGGGTCGGCAGATCAAGCAGCGTTTGGAGCAGCCGATGGATGTGGGTAGCCGAAAACAGGTCCACCCCGCGCACCACCAGCTCAATGCCCATATCCGCATCATCGAGCGTCGACGCCAGATGATAGGCCGGCCCGCCATCACGGCGCCACAGGACAACATCGCCCGCCGCCTGTGGCTGCGCGACCACGCCGCCGATCAGTGCGTCCTGCCATCTCAGTGCCCCGGCCCGCGCCATCGCCGTCGCCACATCAAGCCGCCACGCCGCCGCTTTGCCCGCCGCCAGTCGGTCCACCACCTGCGCTGCCGATAGCCCGCGGCAGGTGCCAGGATATGCCGGTCCGTCAGCACCGTGCGGCGCGCTCGCGCTCGCGGCGATTTCCGCGGTGATTTCCGCCCGGGTGCAGAAGCAGGGATAGATCAGGCCCGCACCGCGCAACCGGTCGAGCGCGGCTTGATACCGCCGCAACCGCCCGCTCTGCACCACCACCGGGCCATCAATAGTAAGACCCAGCCAAGCCAGGTCACCATCGATGGCGGCGCGAAATTCCGACCGCACCCGCCCGGCGTCAATATCATCGATCCGCAGCCGGAACGCCCCGCCCCCCACACTGCCGCCGACACCGCCTGCCGCCCGGGCCGCATCATGCGCGACAATCGCGCTATAGGCATGGCCAAGATGCAAGCGCCCGGTGGGCGATGGTGCAAAGCGGGTGGTGGTCATCCGCGCCGTCTTAACGAGTCTCCGCGCGCACACCTACCGTAATGCGTGGCAAATCCGCCTCACCCGAGCGGCCAATTGTGACAGCGGGACCACTTCCCCCCTTGACGAGCGGAATCATCCTGGGCTGTAAGGCGCTCGTCGCCCGCTGGAGGCATAGGCCGCGCCGCGACGAATGAAGAAGGCGATGGCGCGCGTGTTCCATCCTGATCTTGTCCGGCATCCAGACCAGTGCCCCGCGCTGGTGCTCAATGCCGATTATACGCCGCTCAGCTATTATCCGCTGTCGCTGTGGCCGTGGCAGACGGCGGTAAAGGCCGTGTTCCTCGACCGGGTCGACATTGTCGATACCTATGCCCGCGAAATCCATTCGCCGACGCGGACCATGCACATCCCCAGCGTCATCGCGCTGCGCCAATATGTAAAGCCGTCTGAATATCCCGCCTTCACCCGGTTCAACCTGTTCCTGCGCGATCATTTTGAATGCCAATATTGCGGATCAGCGAAGGAGCTGACGTTCGATCACGTCACCCCGCGCCGGCTGGGCGGGAACACCAGTTGGGAAAATGTCGCCGCCGCCTGTGCGCCGTGCAACCTCAAAAAAGGGGGCCGCACCCCCAAACAGGCCGGCATGCCGCTGCGTCACCAGCCATTCCGCCCGACCAGCTGGCAATTGCAGCACCACGGCCGCAAATTCCCGCCGGGCTACCTCCACAATAGCTGGCTCGACTGGCTCTATTGGGACATCGAATTGGAGGCGTGACAATCACTAAGTGGCCATATGGGAAAAGTCCCATATTCCTGCTTGGTGCGGGGTAAATCCCGCACTACCAAGGCGGTCATGACCAACCGGCTTTACTATGGCGACAACCTAGACGTTTTGCGCGACCATATTGGCGATGGAACCGTCGACCTGATCTATCTCGATCCGCCGTTTAACAGCAACGCCAGTTACAACATCCTGTTCAAATCGCCCGCCGGGGCTGGCGCGGATGCGAGTATCGAGGCGTTTGACGATACCTGGGCGTGGGGGCCGACGGCATCGTCAGCGCTGATGGATATTACGCAGAGCGGTAACCACAAGCTGCATGTGCTGATGCAGGCGATGAAAACCGCGATCGGCGAAAACGCGATGATGGCCTATCTGGCGATGATGGCGGTGCGATTGGTCGAGCTGCACCGCGTGTTAAAGCCTACCGGCAGCCTGTATCTGCACTGCGACCCGACCGCGAGCCATTATCTAAAGCTGGTGCTGGATGCGGTGTTTGGGCCGGAGAACTTTCGGAATGAAATCGTTTGGAAACGCACCAGCGCTCACGGCAATGTTTCAGCAAATTACGG
>JANOPV010000055.1:0-14964 GCA_031422035.1 Sphingomonas sp.
GTCGCCGCATCCGCCAGCACCGCGCCGCTGGTGGCGACCATCACCGGATCCAGCACCACCGGCACGCTCATCCGCACCAGTTCTTGGGCGACGGCATGGGCCGTTTCCACCGAACCGATCATCCCAATCTTGATCGCATCGACGCCAATGTCGTCGATCACGCTGCGCATCTGCGCAATCACCACGCCAGTCGGCACAGGATGCACCGCCTGCACGCCAAGCGTGTTTTGCGCGGTGATCGCGGTCACCGCCGTCATTGCGTGCCCGCCGAGCATGGTGACGGTCTTGATGTCGGCCTGAATCCCCGCGCCGCCGCCCGAGTCTGACCCAGCGATGATGAGGATGCGGGCAATAGTCATAAGCGGAGGCAAGACGGTAGGGTGCCAGTCCATCTCCCGTCATGCCAGCGAAGGCTGGCATCCATCTCGCCTGTCGGTCTTGAGCGAACGGCGAGATAGGCCCCAGCCTTCGCTGGGGCGACGGGGGTGATGCAGTTCACCGCTTGAACTTGCGCACCGTGCTAGCGGGATATTTCTCCAGCACTTGCCGGTCGCGGATCGGCCGGTCGAGCAGGTCGCCGCCGCAATTCGGGCAAACCTCGTCCATCCGGTCGGAACAGTTCGCGCAGAATGTGCATTCCATCGAACAGATGAACGCCCCGTGCGCCGCCGCGGGCAGGTCGGCACCGCATTTTTCACAATCAGGTCGCATTTCAAGCATTGTCAGTTTTCTCCAGAATTATTTGCGTCCGCTCACGCCGCCGCTGCTTCTACCGCCTCGCAAATGCGCTCCACCACCGCCGTCACCTGATCCGCATTATCGCCCTCTGCCATCACCCGGATGACCGGTTCGGTGCCCGATGGGCGGATCACGAGACGGCCATTGCCGGACAAGGCTCGCTCGCCATCAGCAATCGCGGCCTTCACGCTATCGGCATCCAGCGGCCTTTTGCCCTTCGCATATTGCACATTTTTGAGCAGCTGCGGCACCCGGTCGAAATGGTGGAGGCATTCGCTCGCCGGTTTGCCGCTCTCGACCAGCGCTGCGAGGATCTGCAACGCCGCAATCGTCCCGTCGCCGGTGGTCGCATGGTCGGACAGGATCATATGCCCCGATTGCTCGCCGCCGACATTAAACCCGCCCTCTTTCATGCGTTCGAGGACATAGCGGTCGCCAACCTTGGTCCGCTCCAGCGTCAGCCCATCCGCCGCCAGCCGCCGTTCCAGCCCCAGGTTCGACATCACCGTCGCCACCACGCCGCCGCCGCGCAGCAGGCCGGATTTCGCCCAGGCCAGCCCGATGGTCGCCATGATTTGATCGCCATCGACGATCCGGCCATGTTCGTCGGTCACGATCAACCGGTCGGCATCGCCATCCAATGCAATGCCGATATGCGCGCCCGACGCGACCACGGTTTCCTGCAACAGGCCAGGCGAGGTTGATCCGCAGCCGTCATTGATGTTCCAGCCATTGGGGGTCACGCCCACTGCGACCACATCCGCGCCGAGTTCCCACAAGGCGGTCGGCGCAGTGTTGTACGCCGCGCCGTTGGCGCAATCGACAACGATTTTCAGCCCATCGAGCCGCACATGTTCGGGCAGGCTGCCCTTCACCGCATGAATATACCGCCCGCGCGCATCCTCGATCCGGCGGGCCCGGCCGATGTCGCGCGGCGCGGCGCGCGCCGGCTCAACCTCCAGCAGCGCCTCAATCCCCAGCTCATCGGCATCCGATAGCTTGTAACCATCCGGCCCAAACAGCTTGATGCCATTATCCTGATAGGCATTGTGGCTGGCGGAGATCATCACCCCCAGATCAGCACGCATCGTCCGCGTCAGCAGCGCCACCGCCGGCGTCGGCATCGGCCCGACCTGTATCACATCCATGCCGACCGCCGTGAACCCCGCGACCATCGCATTTTCGAGCATATAGCCCGACACGCGGGTATCCTTACCGATCACCACCCGGTGTTTATGCCCGCCGCGCAGGAAATGCGCGCCGGCCGCCATGCCGACCTTCATCGCCATTTCAGCGGTCATCGGATGCGCATTAGTAAGCCCGCGAATGCCATCGGTGCCAAAGAAACGTCGTGCCATAAATCTTTCCCTAGCGGCGCGTGGCACTCTGTCGAGCGCGCGATGCTGAGATAGGCGCAAGAACTATGGCTTGCCAAGTGGCAGCTTGCGGCCCGGACCAGAGCGGGGCATGAAGTTGCCATGACAACAGCCTCCATGCCGCGCATCTCGCCATTCCTCATCTTTGGGGGGCTGCTGATCGGCATCTTCCTCGGCCTCGAAGTCACCAACGCCCCGGCGATTTCGGACTCCGCGATTGCCATTCTCGAACCCATCGGCACCCTGTGGCTGCGCGCACTCCAGATGACGATTGTGCCGCTGGTTGTCGCCCTGTTGTTCACCGGGATAGTCCAAGCCGTTGCCGCCGCTAGCGCCGGGCGTCTGGCGGGCTGGTCCGTCGGCTATTTCTTCGCTGTTTTATGGAGCGGCGCTATCATTGCCGCCATCCTAACCCCGCTGTTGCTCGACTGGTTCCCGCTGGGCGCAGATGCCGCAGCGGCACTGCGCGGCGGCATCAACCCCAATGCAGACATTGGCGAGGTGCCAACCTTTGGCGAGTTCCTCACCTCGTTCATCCCGACGAACCCGGTCACCGCTGCCGCCACCGACGCCATCTTGCCGCTCATCATCTTTACCGTCATTTTTGCCGCGGCCGCCACCCAGATCGACCCGGTACGGCGTGATCAGCTCAATGGCTTTTTCCAATCCATCGCAGATACCATGCTGGTCGTCATCGGCTGGGTCCTGTCGCTCGCTCCCATCGGCGTCGCCGCCCTCGCCTTTGTCGTCGCCGCCCGCACCGGCACGGCGGCGCTCGGCGGGTTCGTCCATTATATCCTGATCGTCAGCGCGGTCGGGACCGTCGTCTGGTTGCTCGGCTATCCGCTGGGCATCATCGCCGGGCGTAAATCGCCGCTGGCCTTCGCCCGCGCCGTTTTGCCTGCTCAAGCGGTCGCCATCTCCACCCAGAGCAGTCTCGCCTCGCTCCCCGCCATGCTGCGCGGAACCGCAGCGCTGGGCATTCGGCAAACCAGCGCAGAGGTGACTCTCCCGCTCGCCGTCGCGCTGTTCCGCTCCACCGGCCCCGCCATGAACCTCGCGGTCGCCATTTACGTTGCCTATCTCACCGGCGTCCCGCTAACCCCCGGCACGCTAGCAATTGGCGTTGCGGTCGCGGCGACCACCACCCTGTCCGCGGTCAGCCTGCCCGGATCGATCAGCTTCATCAGTTCAATAGGGCCGATAGCCTTGGCGATGGGGGTCCCGCTGGAACCATTGGCGCTGCTGATCGCTGTGGAAACATTGCCCGACATCATCCGCACTGTCGGCAATGTCACCAACGACATCGCGGCGGCAGCCGTCGTCGATACGCATGCGGGCAGCGACCCGTCACCTGCACCACAAGGATCATGACCATGCACACCCGCACGCTAGGCAACGGCTTATCTGTCTCCGCCATCGGCATCGGCTGCATGACGATGACCAGCGGCGGCAATATCCGCTATGGCGAAGCAGCGACCACCGATGAGGCGACCGCCACCGTCCACCGTGCCATCGACCTTGGCGTCACCTTTTTCGACACCGCCGAGATTTACGGGCCGTTCGACAATGAGGAATTCCTGGGCGCAGCCATCCGCGCAAAAGGCAGCAGCGCGCGCGATGCGCTCATTATCGCCACCAAATTCGGCTTTCGCTTTGATGATCGCAAGATCATCGGTGTCGATGGCTCGCCCGCCAATATCCGCCGCGCCGTGGAGGGGTCGCTGACCCGGCTCGGGCTCGACCATATCGACCTTTATTATCAGCACCGCGTCGATCCCGCCGTCGCCATCGAGGAAACCGTGGGCGCGATGGCGGAACTCGTCGCTGAGGGTAAAATCAAGCATATCGGCCTGTCCGAAGCCGCGCCCGAAACCCTGCGCCGCGCCGCCGCTGTCCACCCGATCACCGCGCTACAAAGCGAATATTCGCTATGGGAACGTGAGGTCGAGGACGACATCCTGCCAACTTGCCGCGCGCTGGGCATCGGCTTTGTCCCCTACAGCCCGCTCGGTCGCGGCTTCCTGACCGGACAAATCACCGCCCGCAGCGACCTGCCCGCCGACGATTGGCGGCTTAACGACCCGCGCTATTCAGAGGAGAATTTCGCTGCCAATATGGCCATTGTCGATGTTGTAAAGGCCGTCGGCGTCCGCCACAGTGCCAGCGCCGCGCAAGTCGCGCTCGCCTGGCTACTCGCCCAAGGCACCGACATCGTCCCCATCCCCGGCAGCAAACGCCGCGTCACGATGGAAGACAGTGTCGCCGCCGCCGATCTCACCCTAACCGCCGCTGACCTCGCCGACCTGGATGCTGCGGCCCCGCGCGGCGGAACCGCCGGGCCGCGTTATGGCGAAATGGGCATGCGGATGGTGCGACTGTAAGGCTTTAACTGCCGCAATAGGTGGTTTTCATGGCGTATGAATGCGCACCAATTTCTTGGGCGCGGCGCGCGCACCAGTCCTCATCCCCAGTATTATGACATTCGAGTTCGGTCTCGCTGCTGTTGTAAATGCGGCACGAGACCGCTGGGCCACCCGGCCAAAGTTTTGGGTCGCCATCGGTTAAGTTGATGGGTTTATCAGCCATTGGTCATGCTCCTTTGGAGGATTTGACGAAGCGGCCCATCGCTGACTCTGTGGTCAAACGTTACAGCAAATTAGCGCAATCGCGCTTTGGAACAAGGGCAAATTTTGATCGACCCTACCGATCATACGCATTCGGCAACGCACCCTCGACCGGATTACGATACCGCTCGCGCAATTCACTCTGGCGGCTCTCCATGGGTTGTTCGACACCGTCGATCCAGACCGCCACCGGCGCGCTGGTCACCTCTAGGGGGTCGCCATCCCAGATCACAAAATCACCCACTCGGCCTGCGCGCAAGGTACCAATCTCGCTATCGACCCCCGCTGCCACCGCGGGGCCGTTGGTGATCGTCGCCATCGCCGCATCCCAGCTCAGACCGGTCGCGCCCGGCACCCTGAGCAGCGCCACCAGATTGCCCGCATATTGCCGCGCATAGTGCAGCCGGTGGATTTCATTGTCGTTGATCTGGCCAATCGCAACCTGCACGCCCGCCGCCGCCATCCGGCCAATGTTGGACTGGGTCGCGCCCAGTTGCTCAAATGATTCCGGCAAGTCGGCCAGCGCGGTCGCGATCACCGGGATGCGCGCCGCCGCAATCTCCCGCGCCACCATCCAGCCTTCGGTGACTTCGATCAGCGTCGGCCGGATGCCAGGATATTCGCGCAGCAAGCCGATAACGGCGAGAATGTCCGACGCCCGGTTGACCCTGACGAACAACCGGTCACGCCCATCGAGCACGCGCAACAGCGCCTCGGCATCGGCCCGGTTCAGCACCGCATCGCGGGTCCGCCCATCATAACCCGCCGGGTTACGGCCAAAATCGCGCGCCTCGGCCAGCAAATTGCGAAAATGGAGGAACGTCGCCGCCCGGCTACCGCCAGCGCGCTCAGCCCCAGTTTCGCCAAACTCGACATATTGGAACAGGCCGGCCCGGGTCACCATATTCGCGTCATCGCCCAGATCAACCAGCGCCCCGCGCCCGTTGAACAGCCCGCCGCCCTGCCCCGGATAGACCAGCGCTCGCGTCACCCCAGCCAGCCGGTTGACCGCCACCGGCGCGCCGCGTGGGTTGAGCGCTGGAGAAATATCAATAGCTGCGCTGTAAATCGACGTGCGCGCGGTCGCGTCATTGGTTTCGTCGACCGCATCAACCTCGATCAGGCCAACCCGGCCAAACCCAGCGACCATCCCCGGCGTGACATAGGCCCCCCGCGCATCAATGCTGCGGACGCCTGCTGGCACTGCAACGCCAGTCCCAGCCGCGACCACTCGGCCGCCGCGAATGACCAAGGTGCCGCCGGCAATCGGCGCGCTGCCATCACCGATGACGAGGCGGGCGTTAGTGACGACGATGTCCTGGGCCAGAGCGGGGGTGACCCCGAGCAGCGCCAGCGCCGCCAAATTTCCTCCCCGGAACGGGGAGGGGGACCATCCGCAGGATGGTGGAGGGGCACAGGCGGCTGGTTCTGCTGACCTGAAGAAGCGCCCACTCACAGTTGCCCCTCCACCAGCTTCGCTGGTCCCCCTCCCCGTTCCGGGGAGGACCTTGCAGCGCCACCTCTTCGCATTCGCGCCCTTCATCGCACGGTCCCTGCGCCGGGCTGGCCCAGCTCAAAATCGCTCTCTGGCCGCAGCGCCGGGTTGTTCATATCGAACAACAGCGCGCCATCAATCCACACCCGCGACGGACGGGTATAGACGCTGAACGGATTGCCATTCCACAGCACGACGTCGGCGCGCAAGCCGACGCGCAGGGCCCCGGTCTGGTCCTCAATGCCCATCGCGCGGGCGGGATTGCTCGTCAGCCAGCGCATCGCGTCGGCCTCACTGATGTTGATCCCCGCTCGCCTGCCCGCGGCAATGGCTTTGGCCGCCTCTTGGTTCAGTCGCTGGATCTGGTTGCTATCGTCGGAGTGGACAATGGCGCACGCCCCCGCCTGATGGACCAGCGCGATATTCTCCGGAATGCCGTCATAGCTCTCCATCTTGAAGCCCCACCAGTCGGCCCACATCGCCGAACAGACATTGGCTTCACGCAGCAGGTCGGCGATCTTGTAACTCTCGACTGCGTGATGGAACGTCGAAACGCGATAGCCGAATTCCTCCGCCATATCGAGGACGATCGCCATTTCATCGGCGCGATAACAATGGTTGTGGACCAAGATGTCGCCATTGAGCACGCCAACCAGCGTCTCCATGCCAATGTCTCGCGGCTGATTTTCGCCGCGCTCGGCCCGGCGGCGATATTCCACCGCCCGCGCCCAAGTCTGGCGATTAACCGCGATATTGCCCATCCGCGTCGACGGCATCCGGTTGCGCGCGCCATAAACGCGTTTCGGGTTTTCGCCGCACGCCATTTTCAGCGAATAGGGCGCACCGGGCATCCGCATGCCCTGCACCGTGCGCGCCGGCACATTGCGCAGCGTGACCCCTCGTCCCCCCATCAGATTCGCTGAGCCCGGCAGGATTTGCAGCGTCGTCACCCCGCCATTGGCCATCGCCCGGGGAAAACCGGGGTCTTGCGGCCAGACACTATGTTCGGCCCACACCTCAGGCGTGGTCGGGTTGGTCGCTTCGTTGCCGTCGCTGTGCGCTTCGACACTGGGGCTGGGATAATCGCCCAGATGGCTGTGAATATCGATGATCCCGGGGGAGACAAACTGCCCCGTCGCATCAACCCTGGTATAGCCCTCAGGCACCAAGGTATCCGCGCCGCCAACCGCCTGAATGCGGCCTTCGCTGATCAGAACGGTGCCATTCTCGATCCGTCCACCAACGCCATCGAACACCGTCCCGCCAACAATCGCCGTCGGCACTCCGGCATAGGGGCGATAGGTGGATGGATAAGGATCAAGGTTGATCGGCACCGGGCGGTTGGCCGCAGCCGCACGATTACCACCGCTCCCGCTGCCCGCCGCAGTCCCGGTGCCGGTCGTCGAACAACTAACCAGCAGAGTGGCGGCGGCAACCGCAATAACCGCCCCGCGCAACCCTGCGCCCACCGCCGTCCAGCGCATTAGTGCGCCGCCTCCGCCGCTGGCGCGCCAGCCGGATCCGCATCCTGCATCACATCCAGATGCATCAGGCGTTTGACGAATGGGGACACCAGCAACACCGCAATGCCGACGGCGATAGCGATCAGTCCGATGTCCCAATATATATCGAGCGTCCCTTCTTTGCTCATCTCGCCGCTTTCGCCGCCAGTGGCCTCCCCTATGACGCCGGCAACGAAATTGCCGACGGCTGTCATATAGAACCAGGCCCCCATGATCAGGCTGGCGAGATAACGCGGTGCAAGCCGGTTCATCGCGCTGAGACCCACCGGCGACAGGCACAATTCACCAGTTGTCGAGAATAGATAGAGCAGGAACACCCAAATCACCGGTGTCGGGTTTTCGATCCCGACCGACAGCGCACCCCACACGAAGACGAGGAAGGCAATACCAATCTGCAACAGAGCAAGGCCAAATTTGGCAGGGGCAGAGGGTTCAAGGTTGCGCCTGGCCAGCACCGTCCAAATCCAAGCGAAAATCGGCGCAAGGAAAATTATGAAGATCGGATTTATCGACTGGAATAGCGATGCAGGAACCCCTGCCCTATCCACGAACTTATCAGTGAACAGGTTGATGCTGCCCCCTGCCTGCTCGAACAGACCCCAGAATAGCGGGTTGAGTGCAATCAGGAACAGGATTGCGAACATGCGATCGCGGGCGATTGGTTCCAGCTTGAGCGCCTCCTTGAGGAAGTAACCAAGCAAAGCGAGGCCGGAGATCAGCAACAGCCACTGCATGACATCGCGATACTGGATCAACGCCCAGATGACGGCAACCGCGCCAACACCGATGGCATACAGCACCGTCTCAAGCTTTACGCCACCAACGGACGGACGAGACAGCAGCGCTGGCTCGAGCGGTTCCCCAGCACCCTTGAGCAAGGGTTTGAACCGGATGAACACGATCAGACCAACGACCATACCGATGCCTGCAAGTCCGAAGCCCCACGACCAGCCAACCGTCTGCCCCAGATAGCCAACAAGGATAGTGCCGAGCGCTGCACCCGCGTTAATGCCCATGTAAAAAATCGTATAGGCGGGGTCGCGGCGAATATCGGTCAGGCCGTAAAGCTGGCCAACCATCACCGAGATATTGGCCTTCAGGAAACCCGAACCAACGATGATGAACGCCAGCGCCGCCCAGAAAATATTGATGGTCGGATCACTAGCGCCGCCAGTGCCCTCCACCGCCATCAGCAAGTGGCCAATAGCCAGCAGGGTGCCGCCGAACACAACTGCCTTGCGCTGTCCCAGATAGCGATCTGCTAACCAGCCGCCTAGCACCGGCATGATGTAAACAAGAGCGCCATAAGCGCCAAGCACGCCATTGGCTTCCCCCTCGGAATAAAGCCAATGCTGCACGAGGTAAAATACCAGAATCGCGCGCATCCCGTAGAAGGAGAATCGTTCCCACATTTCGGCGAAAAACAGCATGTAAAGCCCGCGCGGATGCCCTGCGAATTCCTCAGTCTTGCGTGAAGCAATAAACGCGCCGCCCATTAGGAACAGCGCCAGCACAACCGTGGCAATCGCAGCGATCCAGTCGCCTTCTGCCCACATCCCCATGGGTTTCAAATCTGTCACGGTGTGACCCCTTCCCTCAATTCTCTGGTAACCGGCGAACTCGTGCCACCGTTGGATTCACCGACCCTAGCGCAAGAAAATGTCTTGCCAAGATTTTTGTCGCCTTCGCCGCAGCGCCGCATTGTCGCGTAGGTAACCGGATTGTATGGCCGCACGCATGTTCAACGACACCGCCTCCCCGCTCGCCCTCCTTCACAGTCGCCGTTCGGGAAAGGCGCGCGACATGATCGCCCCCGGTCCAGATGCGGCACAGCTCTCCGCGATTCTCGCCGCCGCAATCCGCGTGCCCGACCACGGCAAACTCAGCCCGTGGCGCTTTGTCATCATCCCTGCCGACCGGCGCGATGCGCTCGCCGCCCTCCTCACCACCGCCTATCGCACCGAAAAACCCGATGCCGGGCGGCTGGAGATAGAGGCGATGGGCAGCTTTGCCCGCCACGCGCCGGTGCTCATCGTCATGCTCTCCACCCCATCGCCAGCCAGCAAAATTCCGTTATGGGAACAGCAGTTATCCGCAGGGTCAGCCGCCATGCAGCTACTTAACGCCGCGCACGCGCTCGGCTTTGTCGGCAATTGGCTGACCGGCTGGCCAACCTATAATCCGGACGTCGCCGCCGCATTTGGCGCGACCGGGCCAGACGACCGCATCGTCGGCTATTTTTTCATCGGCACCGCGACCAAACCTCTCGAAGAACGCCCGCGCCCGGACCCGGCGACCGTCATCAGCCACTGGACCGGCCAGTAGTTGGCTGACTGGTTACCAAAGAAACCGGTTCCAGCAGTTGACCGTGCTGCTGTATTAGTCTAGCAAATCAGCATGATCGATCAAGGCAAACCAGTTTACCAGCGGCTCCGCGACATTATCGCCGCCTCTATCCTCGACGGCAAATTTGGCGATGGCGACATGCTGCCATCGGTCCGCGCCTTTGCGGCCGAACAGGGTGCAAACCCGCTGACCGTGGCCAAGGCCTATCAGAGTTTTCAGGATGAGGGACTGGTGCTGGTCCGGCGCGGCGTTGGCATGTTTGTCGCCGATGGCGCCTCCGCCCGGCTGCGCACGCGGCTACGGGATGATTTCCTCGCCAATGTCTGGCCGCCGGTTGCAGAACAGATCAAGCGGCTGGATCTCGACCCTGCTGAGCTGATTGACGCAATCGAAGTTTAGCGCGCCGAAAATTAGCGTGCCGAAAATTAGCGTGCCCGCGCCTCTGCCAGCCAGCGCCTGAGCAACTCATCATCGGGCGCCAGCGTAACCGCCTTTTCCAGCAATTGCCGCGCCGCGGCCCCGCGCGCGCCACTGCGATGCACTGCCAGACCATAAATACCGCTGATCGTCGCATTGCCAGGCAATAAGCGATAGGCGCGCCGCGCATAAGGTAGTGCGGATGCCGCATCGCCCAGTTCCACCCGCGACCGGGCAATCTGTGCCAGGAGCAGCGCATCATTGGTGCCGACCCGGGCCAGCGCCGCGCGTTGCCAGGCCAGCGCCCCGGCCCAGTCATTTTGTTCAGCAGCATAGGCCGCCGCAATCCGCATGGTCGGCACATTTTCGGGATAGCGCGCGGCAAAGGCAGCGAGCATCTGCCCCGCCTCTGGCCGCTGCCCGGTTTTCAACAGGCTGTTGACTAGCCGCAGCATCGTCGGCTCATCATAACGCAGGTCTGCGGCGCGCCGGTAATCGGCAATCGCGCCTGTGCCATCACCGCCAGCCCAGCGGGCATCGCCAACCAGCAGGCGCGCTTGCGGCACCCCTGGATTACGCTCTGCGAGCACGACCGCCAGCGCGAGCGCGCCCGCCGTATCACCGCTCGCTATCCGCGCCCGGATGGTCGGCACCGCAACCGTCGGATTGAGCAAGTCTCCAACCCCCGCCGGAGCCACCAGCGCCGCCGCCTCGCCGCGCCTTAGCGTCGCCGCCCGGTCTAGCGGATGCACCGCATCGGTCTGCCATCCCACCGCGCCAAAAGCCCGGCCAAGCAACAGCAATGACCAGCTGTCAGCATCGGGCCGGGTGGTAATCGGATCAAGCGATTCAATCGCCCCGCGCGGGTTGCCCGCATTCATCTGGGCATAGGCCAGCAATCGCCGCGCCGTCGCATTGTCCGGCTGTTGCTCGACCAGTCGCCCGGCAAATCCCGCCGCCGCCGCTGGCGTCTCCAGCATCAGTTCGACCGCCGCGCGCAACAACAGCACCGCTGGCAAGTCGGCATCGCGCCCGCGTATCCGCGCCAACAGGCTGCGCGCCAAAGCGGGTTCCCCACCGCGCGCCGCCACCGTCGCCTCCAAAAACAAAACGCGCGAATTGTCCGGCGCAATCGCGGCGGCGCGCGCCAACGGCGCCATCATCGCGGCATAGCGCCCGGCTTCACCCAGCGTCGCCGCATATTCGGTCAGCGTCGGCACATCGGCCGGGTCAGCATCCAGCGCCGCCTCAAACCACGGCAGCGACGGCACCGGCCCGCCGCGCGTCCGCACCACCAGCGCCTTGGCAGCCAGCGCTCTAATACTGGTCGGTGCCAGTCGGCGCGCGCGGTCCGCGGCCTCATCGGCACCCAGCATATCTTGTTCGGATAATCGCCATGCGGCAAAGGCGACCCAGTTGGTGGCGTCGTCCGGCGCGATCCGCACCGCCGCGTTAAATCCGACGCGCGCCGTATCATAGCGACCCAGCCGATAATTGGCCTCGCCCGCCGTTCGCGCCGCCAGCGCCGCCTCAGCGCTTGCAACCGGCCCGGCCGCCAGCTCGGCTAACGCCTCCTCATCACGCCCCTGCAATGCCAATGTATGCGCCAGCCGCGCGCGCACTTGGTCGGGATTGGCGCCCAATTCAACCATCCGCCGCAGTTGATTTTCGGCCTCACGTCCGCGCCCGAGCGCAGCCAGCGCCTCGGCCAGCAGGATTCGGCGCGACCCGTCACGCGGGGCAGCGGCCACGGCGTTCAGCATATCCACGCGCGCCGCGCGCCAATCGCCAGCCGCCATAGCCGCGCGCCCACGCTGCAGCGGATCGGTCAGCCAGGTGCGGACCGCGAGCCCCGCGCCGATCACGCCGACCAGCACCGACGCTGCAATCAACGCCAGGATCAGCGGCGAGCGCTTCCAACCGCCGCGCGCAACAAAAGCTTCGCGCTGAACGGTGCGCTCTGCCTCGCGGCGTTTGCGGCGGGTACTAGGCGCCGAAACCATGGTGCTTCATCAGATCATAAAGGGTGGGGCGGCTAACGCCGAGCTGGCGCGCGGCGGCGGAGATATTATGCTCACTCATCGACAGCGCCCGGCCAATCGCTGCGCGTTCGGCGACGTCGCGCGCCGCCCGCAGGTTCAGCAACATTGGTTCCTCCGCCGGTCCGCCCAAATCAAGGTCAACGGCGGTCAGAATCTTGCCCTCGGCCATGATCGCCGCGCGCTTGATCCGGTTTTCCAGTTCGCGGACATTGCCCGGCCATGGCCAGCTTTCAATAGCGGTTGCGGCATCGGGACCAAGCTCGCGCGCTGTTACCCCGGCACTGCCGGCCATCCGTTTCATGAAATGTCGCGCGAGCAGCACGGCGTCGCCCGGCCGTTCGGCCAGTGTCGGGATCGGCACGACAATTTCCGCCAGTCGGTAATAAAGATCCTCGCGGAAACTGCCCTCGGCGACCATCGCGTCAAGGTCGCGGTGAGTTGCGCACACAATGCGCGTATCAACCGGGATCGGCTTGCGGCCGCCAATCCGTTCGATCACGCGTTCCTGCAGGAACCGCAGCAATTTAACCTGCAGCGGCAGCGGAATGTCACCGATTTCGTCGAGGAACAATGTCCCGCGATCAGCCAGTTCGATCTTGCCCTCGGTCGTTTTGACCGCACCGGTGAACGCGCCCTTTTCATGCCCGAACAGCTCGCTTTCGAGCAGCGCATCGGGGATGGCGGCACAGTTGATCGCCACGAAATTGCCGCCGCGCCGCGGGCTCGCATCATGCACCCCGCGCGCCAGCAATTCCTTGCCGGTCCCACTCGCGCCCAGCAGCATCACCGAAACATCCGCCGCGGCTACTTTCTCAATGGTCCGCGTTACCTTCAGCATCGCCGGGCTAGCCGTAATCAGCCCGCCCAGCGCATAGGCCTCCATCGGCACCGCATCGCGCAGCTTGCGGTTCTCCGCTTCCAGCGCGTGCACATGAAACGCCCGCTTCACAATGGCGCCAAGCTCATCAATATCGACCGGCTTCTGGTAAAAATCCCACGCCCCCGCAGCAATCGCGGTCAGCGCACTTTCCCGTGCATTATGGCCCGACGCGATCACCACTTTGGTGTCCGGCTTCAGCGCCAATATGTCGCCCAGCAAGCGAAAGCCCTCGCTCACCCCATCGGGATCAGGTGGCAGCCCCAGATCGAGCGTGACCACCGCCGGTTCGTCCGCTCGCAGCGCCGTCAGCGCCGCCTCACGGTCGCCCACAATCGTCACGTCATAATCCTCATAGGCCCAGCGCAATTGTCGCTGCAGCCCGGGATCATCTTCGACGACCAGCAATTTGGCTTTGATCGCTCCGCTCATCGCTTACGCTGCCTCCCCCAAATACGCTGTATCGGCGACTGGCAAAGATAGTGTGAAACAACTGCCCTCGCCCTCGCGGCTGACCACCTGCAAACTGCCGCCCATCGCCTCGGCAAATTGACGCGCCTGAAACGCGCCGATGCCAAACCCGCCGTCCTTGGTCGACACGAACGGTCGGAACAGGCTGGTGCGGATAAACTCTGCGCTCATCCCGCTGCCGCTGTCGGCAACATGCAGTTGCACCTGCCCGCCCGATTGCTCCAGCGTCAACGTCACCGCCGCGCCCGCCGGGCTGGCGTCGATGGCATTCTGCACCAGGTGCATCAGCAATCGCTCGCACAGGTCGGCATCGGCCAATGTCGCCATCGCCAAAGACGGCGCAAGCGTCACTGGATGCATCGCACCTTTTGCCGCAGCGACCCGCCGTGCGACCGCCGCCAGATCAACCGGCGCCACCCGCTGCACCCGTACCCGATCCTGTTCGGACAAGCGCGCCGTCAGCGATTGCAGCCGGTCTGCAGACAGCTTCACGGTCGCCGTCATATCTTCGCGGAACGCCGGATTATCGCCATGCTTCTCGATATTACGGGCGAGCAGCGCCATCTGGCTGGCCAGATTCTTCACATCATGCATCACAAACGCGAACCGCCGGTGAAATTCCTCGAACCGCCGCGATTCCAACAACGCCTCAGACCCGCGCGCTTCCGCCAGATAACTCGCCGCCTGCCGTCCCGCCACGCGTAACAGGTCAAAATCTTCCCAATCGAGCGCCCGCCCGACCATTGGCCGCGTCAACAGCACGATGCCGCGCACCGCCTCCTGATGGACCAGCGGCACCGCGACCCAAAGCATTTGCTGATCCAGCAGCCAAGCTGGGACCGCCGCCATTTCCTCTGGCGGCGCCCGCCCGGCGCGCACGTCATCAAACTGGATGATCCGCGCACTGCCGCCCATCCACTCGGCCAGGTTACTTGCATCCGCGTCCATTGGCAGATTGGCCAACGCACCCGGCAACCCGCCCGCCAGCGTCAGTCGGCCCTCACCATCCTGCGCCAGCAACGCGCCGCCGCTGGCCTCCACTATATCGCCAA
>JANOPV010000056.1:0-7655 GCA_031422035.1 Sphingomonas sp.
GACGCCGAATCCTATCGCTACCTCATCGAATCGATCCGCAAATTTCCGCCGATGCCGGATTTTGAGCGGATGATTGGTGTGGCAGGTTTTCGTCATACCAAATTTGAGCCGATACTTGGCGGGCTGGTCGCGATCCACTCAGGCTGGAAGATCTAGGTCCAGCCGATGACCCGCCCTATCACCCATATCTGGCGATTGCTGCGCTGGGGCCGCATACTGGCTCGGCACGGTGCGCTGACCGCGATCGAACAGGCTGCGACGACGCCCGCGCCGGTTCGTCGGCTGGCCCGCATCGCCCGCTTTGGAGCGTGGATGCCCGCAGTGCCGGATTATGCCGCTGCGTTCACCGCTATTGGTCCAGCCGCAATCAAACTGGGGCAGACGCTAGCGACCCGCCCCGACCTGATCGGCGACGAGGCTGCGCGCAACCTGCTGATGCTGCAAGACGCGTTGCCGCCAATCCCCTTTGCGCAGGTAAAGCCACAGATTGAGGCAGCGTTCGGCAAGCCGCTGTCGGCGCTCTATGGCGCGTTCAGCGAGGACCCCATCGGGTCGGCATCCGTTGCGCAGGTCTATCGCGCCACCACCATTGAGGGCCGCGACGTTGCGGTGAAAGTGCTGCGCCCCGGTGTGCGCGAAAAATTCGCCCGCGACATCGATACCTATGAATGGGCCGCAGCCCATTTACAGGCGATGGGCGGCGAAGCGTCGCGGTTGCGGCCACGGCTGGTCATCGCCAATTTCAAACGTTGGACACTCAACGAGCTGGATTTGCGGCGCGAGGCGGCATCGGCATCAGAGCTTGCCGAGGCGTCGATTGCGATGCCTGGATACACCATCCCCGCCATCGATTGGGATCGGACCGCAGGCAGCGTAATGACCCTGGAATGGGTCGACGGGATCAAGATTTCCGATCACGCGGCCCTCGTGGCAGCTGGCCACGATCTGCCCGACCTCGCCGCGCGGCTGGTCAATGCGTTCCTGCGTCAGGCAATATCAGAGGGGTTCTTCCACGCGGATATGCACCAGGGCAATCTCCTGGTGCGTGCCGATGGCACCATAGTCGCCATTGATTTCGGGATCATGGGGCGGATCAACGCACAGGCGCGGGCTTGGCTCGCGGAAATTCTCTATGGCTTGCTGACTGGCAATTATCGCCGGGTGGCGGAAATCCACTTCGAGGCTCAATATGTGCCTGCGCACCATAATCTGGAGGAGTTCGCGACTGCGCTGCGTGCCGTCGGCGAACCGATGCGCGGCAAGCCGGTCAGTGAACTCAGCGTCGGGCAGATGCTCGACGGCCTGTTCGCGATAACCCGTGATTTCGATATGGAAACCCAGCCGCATTTGCTCTTGCTGCAAAAAACCATGGTCATGGTCGAAGGGGTGGCGACGATGCTGAACCCGGCGATCAACATGTGGGAGACATCAGGCCCGTTTGTGAAGGAATGGATTCGCACCGAGCTGGGCCCTGAAACCCAGCTGGCCGACCGGATCAACCGCGACCTGGCAACCATTAATCGCCTCCCTGCCCTGCTCCGCCGGATCGAGGAATCCTATCCAGCAAAGGGCGCAGCGCCGCCGCCGCCGCCTCTGCCCGACGTGCCGATCATGTGGGAACGTGACAGCGCGGGTTCAGGTTGGTGGCGCCATGCCTTCGTCGCTCTTAGCGCAGGCGCTATTGGAGCCGCGTTGATGTGGGTATTTGGCTAGCTTCAGGAGTGTATCATGCACAAGATAGCGACATGGCCTGACCTTGCCAAAGCGAGCCTCTTTGGGGTGATTGCAGCATGGATCGTCTACGCTATATTGGCAGGGATTGATGTCGTTACCGGGTCTTCGCGTGATATTGCGATGGCGCTCTATCCCGCCGTAACCATGATTGCGCTGGCGGTTGCGATCATCCTGTTCTGGCCACTGACCATCGGCATGGCCCGACTAGGAACATCACTGGGCGTCACCCGGCCATGGGCGCGCAATCGATGGGTGTGGGCCGCCATTGGCGCGGTTACGGGCGCATTTACCCTAATATTGTTTATGGGAGTGCTGAGCAGCTGGTCTGCGGAAAACGTCTTGGTAGCCGCAATGGGGATCGCAACTGGCTCAGTATCGTCGCTCGTCACCCGATGGCGGCTGGGGGTTGGGCGCGTCACTTAAACCCTAAAAATTGCCCATGGTATCGATGAATTCCACGCCGCCGGTGCTCAGCCGAAAGTCTCCGCCGCCCTGGCGAGAACCAGCAAAGCCATTAACGGTATAGACCACGCCATTTTGTAGTGCCGCTGGTTCCTGCAGCTGTGTCCAGCATTCGGGCACCGCGCCATATCTTAGCGGAAACGGATGCCCGCCGGGCGGGACAAACCCACATGCCTCGGTGTGGTCATAGGCGATCCCCCATATCACCGTATCGCCGCGCATGATGGACAGGGTGGAGGCCTCCACATAGTGTGTCCCGCCTTGGCTATCCCGGCCGTTGAAGACCAGCACGCCGTTGGTCATCGTGGCGACGATGTCATAGGTCGGCGGGGAACAGCTGATGAGCAGCACGCTCATGGCAATTGCGGCCATGCCAGTTCGTGCAATGCCCATACCAACGTTCTCCCGCAGCTCAGTGGATAATGCTCGTGACATTTGTTGCCCACCGCGACATTACTTGCGTATGAACAACACCCGCATCCTCTTGATCGTTTCCGGCGGGATTGCCGCGTATAAATCGCTAGAGCTCGTGCGATTGCTCAAGCGCCAAGGCGCCGCGGTGCGCGCGGTAATGACGGCCAGCGCCGCCGAGTTTGTCACCCCGCTGTCGCTGGCGGTGATGACCGAGGATCAGGTCTATGGACACATGTTCGACCTGAAGGAAGAACGGGAGATCGGCCATATTCAGCTGTCTCGGCAGGCGGACCTGATCGTTATCTGTCCGGCAACGGCGAACATCCTGGCCAAGGCGGCGGCAGGTATCGCGGATGACCTGGCGACCACCATCCTCCTCGCCACCGACAAACCCGTGCTGGCGGTGCCCGCGATGAACGTGCGGATGTGGAATCACCCGGCGACGCAGCGCAATCTGGTGCAGCTCGCCGACGATGGCATGACGATTATGGCGCCGGATGAAGGCGCGATGGCGTGCGGCGAATTCGGCCCCGGCCGCTTACCCGAGCCGCCCGACGTCGCGGCGCGAATTTGCACAATGCTGGGCGTACCATTCGATCCGGCCCTGACCAGCGGTCGCGCGCCGACGACGCAGCCCGCGGTTGATCCAATGTCCGGCCAGCCCGATTTCACCGATGACAACCACCGCCCGCTTCATGGTCGGCATGTCCTCATCACCGCCGGGCCGACGCATGAGCCGATTGACCCGGTGCGCTACATTGCCAACCGGTCGAGCGGGAGACAGGGGTTCGCCATCGCTGCCGCCGCGGCCCATGCGGGCGCGCAGGTCACGCTGATCGCCGGGCCGGTTACCCTGCCGACGCCAGCGGGCGTTACGCGTATCAATGTCGAGAGCGCGCGGGAGATGGAGGCGGCGGTGCATGCGGCATTGCCTGCTGATGTCGGCATCATGGTCGCAGCGGTGGCCGATTGGCGCGCTGCGGACACGAGCGCAACCAAGATCAAAAAGACCGGTGACGCGCCTGCACCGATGGCGCTAATCGAGAATCCTGACATCCTTGGTGGATTAACCCGACATGTTTTACGGCCGCGCCTGTTGATCGGTTTTGCAGCCGAAACCAATGACTTAACAGAAAATGCCAAAGTGAAACTGGTGCGAAAAGGCTGCGATTGGATAATCGCCAATAATGTCGCCGTTGACCCGATGGGCGGCGACGACAACGCCGTCCAGCTCGTCACCGCCGCCGGCGTCGAACAATGGGACCGGATGCCCAAGGACCGGGTCGCCACCCGCCTGATCGAAAGGATTGTCGATGAACTCGGTCCCGTTGCCGCCGGTTGAGCCACTACCGCCGATTGAGATTGCCATCCGCCGTTTGCCCAATGGTGGCGGCCTTCCTCTGCCGACCTATGCCAGTGATGGCGCGGCGGGATTGGATGTGGTCGCAGCGGAAAGCCTGACGATACGCCCCGGTGCCCGCTATGCCGTGGCCACTGGCTTTGCCCTCGCCATCCCCCTCGGGTGGGAAGTGCAGGTGCGCCCGCGCTCGGGCATGGCGCTCAACCACGGCATCACCTGCCTGAACACACCCGGCACTATCGACAGCGATTATCGCGGTGAGGTGAAGGTGATCCTCGCCAATCTGGGCAGCGATTATTTTGAGATAAAGCGCGGTGAGCGCATCGCCCAGCTGGTGCCAGCGCAGGTTCAGCGGGTGATACTGCTGGAGGTCGACGCCCTCGATGGCACCGTGCGCGGGACGGGCGGATTCGGCTCAACGGGGCGCTGATGGGCGTTCCCGGGACCGATTTTTCCGACGATGAACTTGATCGCTACGCCCGCCATATTGTTCTGCGCAATTTTGGCGGGGTGGCGCAGGCGCGGCTGAAGGCGGCGCGGGTGACGGTGGTGGGTGCGGGCGGGATCGGTTGCCCGGCCATCCAATATCTCAGCGCGGGCGGCGTCGGCAGCTTGCGGATCATCGACGATGATGTCGTCAGCCTATCGAACCTGCATCGCCAGACGCTCTACACCAGCGCTGATATTGGCCGGCCCAAGGTCAGCGTCGCGGCGGAGCGGATTGCTGCGCTCAACCCGCATGTGACGGTCGAGGCGCAGCCGCAGCGGATCACTGCCAACACTGCCGCTGCGCTGATTGCGGGCAGCGACGTGGTGATTGACGGCACCGACACATTTCATACCCGCGGCCTGGTATCGGATGCCTGCACTGCGGCGCACATCCCGCTGGTCAGCGCCGCCATCGGCCAGTTTCAGGGCCAGGTCGGCACCTATCGCGGCTGGGAAGCAGACAAACCCTGTTACCGCTGTCTGATCGGCGACGCGCATGATCCCAACGACTGCGACGACTGCGCCACGGTCGGCGTGCTGGGCGCGATGGTCGGGATGGTCGGCGCATTTGCCGCGATGGAAGCCATCCGCGCGCTGACCGGATTTGGTCAGGATGCGGCGGGGAAACTGCACATCATCGATGGGCTGACCCCGGGCTGGCGGACGATGACGCTGCCGAAGGATCCGGGGTGTGGAGGGTGTGCGCTACCAACTGGCGCCGTCAACTTGGACGCGCGGTAGGCTCACCCAGATTGCAGGGTCGAAAAGCCGCAAATTAACGCCCATGCGACCATAGGCGGGATCGACCGGCGTCCAATGCGTCACGATGCCGCACCGTTTGCATCGCCACAGCGTCAGCGCCTCATCGCCTTGCAGATAACCGTCGACTGCGCCCGCGACGTCTACTTGGTCTGGCGCCGCATAGGTCCACAGCGCACCCGTGCGGCGGCAAACCGAGCAATTGCACTCAGTGACATCAACCGGCCCATCATGCAGTCCTATCCGCACCGCGCCACAATGACAGCTGCCTTCGTTACTCATGCAAGCATCTCCTTCACCCACGCCGGGACAACCTCCGTCGCCGGTCCATGGCGGCTTTCGGTGAACCAGCGCGACCCTTGTGACGGTTCGAGGTTCAGTTCCAGCGTGGGCGTGCCCTGCCCCCGCGCCTCCTGCACCAAGCCCGCCGCCGGATAAACCGCGCCGGATGTGCCGATGGAGACGAACAGGTCGGCGCGCGCGAGTGTGCGATAGATGCGGTCCATCTGATAAGGCATTTCGCCGAACCAGACGACGTCGGGACGCAGGGCATCAGCAGCGCCGCAGGCAGGACAGGGTGGGCGTTCGCTCAAGGTGCCGCGCCACCGCGTACGGACATCGCAGCCGACGCACCACGCCTTCAGATGCTCGCCGTGCATGTGGAGCACGCGTTGTTGTCTGCTTTCCCCCGGCGTAAACGCCGGCAGCTGGGCCCCCGCCCGTTCATGCAGGTCATCGACATTCTGGGTGACGATGAGCAGCTCCCCCGCCCATTCGGCATCAAGCCGGGCCAGCGCATGGTGCGCAGCATTCGGCTCCACCTCCTGGATCCGGGCGCGGCGCATATCGTAGAAACGGTGGACCAGATCAGGATCGCGGGCGAAGGCTTCGGGGGTCGCAACATCCTCCACCCGATGCTGTTCCCACAGGCCCCCCGCGGAGCGGAATGTATCAATGCCGCTCTCCGCACTAATCCCAGCGCCGGTGAGGATGACGATGTTGCGGATGCTGCTCATGTCGCGCATGAAGCATGACGAACGGGGAGTAGCAATGGCAGCAATCGGCATAATCGGCAGCGCGGGGCGTATGGGGGTGGCGCTAGCGGCGGCGGTGGCCGAGGCGGGCCATAGCCTGGCGGGCGGTGTCGATCGCGGTGACGATGTCGCGGCGCTGGCGGTGCAGTCTGACGCGCTCATAGATTTCTCCGCGCCCGATGCCTTGGAGGCGAACCTCGACGCTGCCATCGCCGCTGGCGTGCCGATCTTGGTCGGGACAACGGGGCTTGCCGAACGCCATCATTTCCTGATCGACGACGCGGCGCGCGATATTGCCGTGCTGCAAACCGGCAATACCAGCCTGGGCGTTACCCTGCTCGTCCACCTCGTCCGGGAGGCGGCGGCGCGGCTCGGGCCCGATTGGGACATTGAGATTGCCGAGATGCACCACCGGATGAAGGTTGATGCGCCGAGCGGCACCGCGCTGTTGCTGGGTGAGGCAGCGGCTGCGGCGCGGGGGATCGACCTGGCCGGACAAAGCGAGCGCGGGCATGATGGAGCAACCGGCGCGCGCGTGGCTGGAACCATCGGCTTTGCGGCCTTGCGCGGCGGGACGGTGGCGGGCGACCACAGCGTAATCTTTGCGGGCGAGGGCGAGACCCTGACCTTGTCCCATCGTGCTGAAAGCCGGGCGATCTTCGCCAGCGGTGCGGTGCGCGGCGCGACCTGGCTGATCGGGCGCAAGGCCGGGCGTTATCGGATGGGCGAGGTGCTGGGCCTTTAGGCACTTGCACCGGTCGCGATCACCTGTATTGCCGGCACAATACAGACGAGGGGATTGTCATGAGTTTTGATGCAGCAGCCGCCACCGCCAGCCACATGGCGGCGCTGTCACCCGCCGTTCTCGACCGTGCAGCGGCCTATACCGTTGGTGGTCACTGGATGCTGCTGTGGGGCATCGTGGTTACCGCAGTCACGGCGTTCATTATCGCCCGCACCGGGCTGCTGGAGCGGCTTAACGCGCGGCTATCGGCGCGCGGCTGGTTCATGCGCAGCTGGATCGTGGCGGGCGCAGCGTTCCTGCTGATGGCGCTGATTTCGCTGCCATGGGGCGTTTATGAGGAATGGGGGCGCGAGTATAGCTATGGCCGCACCACCCAGCCGCTGACTGATTTCCTGTTGCAGGATGCCATCGGCATCGCGCTCAGCACGGTTCTCGGCGGGCTGTTTTTCGTTGGTGTCTATGCGCTGATCCGGCGCACCGGCGCGCGCTGGTGGCTATGGTCAGGCGGGTTTACGGCCGCGGTGGCCGCGGTGGTCCTGCTGTTGTCGCCGACACTGATCGAGCCATTGTTCAACGATTATACGCCGCTGCCCGCTGGGCCGGTGCGTGATGCGGTGGAGCTGCTGGCCGATGATGCCGGCATCCCGCACGACCGCAT
>JANOPV010000057.1:0-2990 GCA_031422035.1 Sphingomonas sp.
GACGCTGGAGACGATCCGCGCCAAGGCGGCAACCGGGGTGACCTATATTTCGGTCGGGCGGCTGACCCAGTCGGCCCCGGCGGCGGACATCGGGCTCGACCATGTTCAGGCCTAGGCGTCGTGATCCCAGACCCGTCATGCCAGCGGAGGCTGGCATCTATCGCGCCTTTCGTGACAAGCCGATGGGCGACATAAACCCCAGCCTTCGCTGGAGTGACGAACTGTGAACCATTCCCCGGTGATGAACGCTCTCGCCGCGCTGCTGGCGCTGACCGCGCCCGGTATCGCCACTGCACAGGCGGCGGCGTGCCGGATGCCGACGGACTTTGCGCTGCCGCAACCAGAAGCAGTGCGCGCTGACCAGGTGCGGCGCACGCCGGTGACGCGTTATTTGCTGTCGTTGAGCTGGTCGCCGCAGCATTGCCATGACGCGCGCGAGCGGAGGTCTGGTGACGCGGCGGGGGATGCCATCCAGTGCGGCGGGGAGAGTGGCAGCTTTGGCTTTGTGCTGCATGGATTATGGCCTGAGACGGAGGGGCGCGACTGGCCGCAATATTGCCGCCCGGCACGGCAGATTTCGCGGGCGACGATTGCGCAGCATTTATGCATGACGCCGTCGCCCGAGCTGTTGCAGCATGAATGGTCGCGGCATGGCACCTGCATGGCCGCCACGCCTGAGCGTTATTTCCGGGCGGCGGCGATCCTCTATCGCGCGGTGCGTTATCCCGACATGGCGGCGTTGGCGCGGGAGACGACGCTGAGCGTGGCCGATTTCACTCGCGCCTTTGCCGGGGCCAATCCGGGCCTGCGCGAAAATATGATCGCGGTGAACACGACGCGCTCGGGCTGGCTCGATGAAGTGCGGATCTGCCTCGACCGCCGCTTTCGCCGGGCGCGCTGTCCCGAGGCATCGCGCGGGGCGTCGCCGCAGACCCGGCTGAGGGTTTCGCCGCCGCGGTAACCATATGAGGCCGCGCTGTCCCTTGGTGGGACGCTGCTGTCGTTAACCTTCTATTGCTCTATCGCGAACCGTTAAGAGCCGCTTAACCAGTGGTTATGGCTACTGACTTCAACGACCTCGTCCGCAAAACCCGCCTGCAGCGCATGCGCCGTGCCGATCAGATGATTGTCCCGCGGGAAATGGAGCTGGAACGCCGCTTTGCGCTGCGCCAGTCCGACGCCTGGTGGCAGCATGACGATGTGCGACAATTCGCCAGCAGCTTTGCGCTGTTCTTTTGCGGGGCGATGATTTTCCTCGCCTGAGGGTCGAGGTGGTTTTCCTCGCCTAATCGTACGCGCGGTGGAGGCGCTGCGCCAGTATCGCAGCGACCAAGCACATCGCGGCAACCAGCATGAGCGTATCGGCGATACTGACGCCCGCCGATGCCAGCGCGCCATAGGCAAGCGCCGATATGACCATTGCGCCGGAATTGACGATATTGTTGGCCGCTACGGTGCGGGCAGTCTGCGACTTGTGCACAGTGGTGGTCAGGAACGCGTAGAGCGGCACGACGAACATGCCGCCGCTAACCGCGATGCCAAGCAACGCGATCAGGATCAGATCGCCCTGTCCGCTGCTCAGGAAGGTGCGCCAGCCGATCAGCGCATCGCTGGTGCCCAGCGGCACCCACCCCTTGACCGCCCACCACAGGAGCAGGACAAAAACGCCCATCGCGATGACTGATACCGGTGAGTAGCGCGCGGATACCTTGCCCGCGAGGATGCGGTTGATGAGAACCGAGCCCGCCGCGACGCCGACAGAGAAGATCGAGGTGAACAATGTCGCCACTGTGCGGTCGCCGCCAAGCGCGTTCTTGACCATCGGCGGGAATTGCGACGCGAGCACCGCGCCGATGGCCCAGAAAAAGCTGATCGCCATGATTGCGTAAAAGATGCGCGGGATGTGCATCGTGTCGCGGACCAACCGCCAGCTTGACCTAAAGACGTTCCAGTCGATGACCAGCGCCGCAGCGTCAGGTTCAGGCGGGGCGGCGGGCACGCCGCGCGCCGTGATCCGCCCGATGACCGCCACAATGATAACGCCAATCGCTGCGATATGCGCGGGCAGGATGCCGCCGACGATGGTGCCGGTTAGGATAGCGATATAAGTGCCGGCTTCAACCAGGCCGGTGCCGCCCAGCACATCGTCATCATCGAGATGTTGGGGCAGGATGCCGTATTTGATGGGCCCGAAAAATGTCGAGTGGACGCCCATCGCAAACAGCGCCGCAAACATGACCCAGATATTTTCGAGGTAAATGCCCGCCGCGCCGACCAGCATGATGCCGATCTCCGCGCTCTTGATGATGCGGATGACCCGCGCCTTGTCCGTGCTGTCAGCGATTTGTCCCGCCACCGCTGACAGCAGGAAAAAGGGCAAGATGAAGATCGCGCCCGCTAGCGCGTTATACGACGCTTCCTCCGCTTCACCGCCATCGAGGATGGTGTAGGTGGCGAGGATAACCATCGCCATCTTGAAGAAATTGTCGTTGAAGGCGTTGAGGAACTGGGTGGCGAAGAGCGGCGCAAAGTGCCGCGTGCGGAGCAGCTGTAGCGAAGTCTGCATGGCGCGATGCGGCCCCTGTCCCTGGTCAGCGCATCGCCGTTGCGGGTGCGCTTTGTTCGTGTTGCTAAAGCTCTATGCGGGCAGACGATAACGGTCAAATGCGACGCGGTGGTTGCAGCGGCTGGGACAGAGCGTCTACACGGACTGTATAGTCTTTGTGATCGGAACGGACCGGTGTTCAGCCTTGCCAACATCCTGACCATGTCGCGCATTTTCGCGGTGCCCGTGCTGGTGGCGCTGATGTGGCGACCGGGGTGGGAGCCCGGCTGGCTCGCCGCCTTTGCGCTCTATTGCCTGATGGGCCTGACCGACTATTTCGATGGCTATGTTGCGCGCGCGCAAGGGACCGTCTCCAAATTGGGGATTTTCCTCGATCCAATTGCCGACAAGATCATGATCGCGGCGGTCATCCTGATGTTGGTGG
>JANOPV010000058.1:0-4591 GCA_031422035.1 Sphingomonas sp.
CCGAGCCATAATGCCGCCGAAGTCATCGACGCCGCGCTGCTCCTGATTGACGAGCCCGAAGCCAGCCTCGACCAGTTGCTGGAGCATGTGAGCGGGCCAGACCTGCCGACCGGCGGGTTGATCGTCGATAGCGCCGACAGCATCCGCGCCGCCTATGCCACGGGGCGCGGGAGTTTCCGGGTGCGGGCGCGCTTTACCGACGAACCGGAAAAGGGCGATGGGCCGGGCGCATGGCAGCTGGTGGTCACGCAAATCCCGTATCAGGTGCAAAAGGGCCGGTTGATCGAGCAGATCGCCCAGCTAATCGCCGACAAGAAGCTGCCAATCCTGGAGGATGTCCGCGACGAGAGCGCTGAGGATGTCCGCATCGTCCTGGTACCCAAGAGCCGTAACGTCGACCCAGAGGTGTTGAAGGAAAGCCTCTACCGCCTGACCGATCTGGAAAGCCGGATTTCGCTGAACCTCAATGTCCTTGACGCCGCGCGCACGCCCCGGGTGATGGGCCTGGTCGAGCTGATGCAGAACTGGCTGACCCACCAGTTTGTCATCCTCGTGCGCCGCTCGCAGCACCGGCTCGATAAGATCGCCGATCGGCTGGAGCTGGTCGCCGGCTATATCATCGCCTACCTCAACCTCGACCGGATCATCGAGATCATCCGCAATGAGGATGAGCCCAAGCCGATCATGATGGCGGAATTTCAGCTGAGCGACCGGCAGGCGGAGGCGATCCTCAACATGCGGCTGCGCAGTTTGCGCAAGCTGGAGGAGATGGAGCTGGTCCGTGAGCGCGAGGCGCTGTTGAAAGAGGCGGCTGACCTGGAGGCCCTGATCGCCAGCCCGGCGCGGCAACGCACGCGGATGAAGCGCGACCTGACGAAATTGCGCGAAACCTACGCGCCCGAAACTGCCCTTGGCGCGCGCCGGACCATTATTGCCGAGGCCGCCCCGGCGCGGGAGATTTCCATCGAGGCGTTTATCGAGCGCGAGCCGGTGACCGTGATCCTGTCAAAACGCGGCTGGATCAGGGCGATGCGCGGCCATATCGACGCTGACGCCCGCGCCAAGCTGACGTTCAAGGAGGGCGACGAGCTCGCCCACCTGATCCACGCCCAGACCACCGACCGCATCTTGATCGGCGCTGCGAACGGGCGCTTCTATACCCTCGGTGCAGACCGCCTGCCCGGCGGACGCGGCTTTGGCGAGCCGGTGCGGTTGATGGCGGACATTGAAGGCGAAGGCGACATCGTCACGCTGCTCGTTGCAAAACCTGACTCCCGTATTCTCGTCGCCGCCACCAGCGGGCATGGCTTCATCGTCAACGGCGTCGACCTGGTGGCGGAAACCCGCAAGGGCAAGCAGGTGATGAACCTGAAGTCTGGCAGCCACATGCTCATCGTCCGGCCGGTCGCCGCGGGCCATGACAGCGTCGCGGTGGTCGGTGACAATCGCAAGCTGGTGGTGTTTCCGCTCGCCGAACTGCCCGAAATGGCGCGCGGCCAGGGCGTCACCCTACAACGCTATCGCGACGGCGGGCTGTCCGATGCGACGACGCTGACGCTGAGCGAGGGCCTGAGCTGGACGATGGGCGGCGAAAGCGCCCGCACCCGGACGGAGGGCGATCTGACACAATGGCGCGCAGCCCGCGGCGCGGCCGGGAGGATGCCGCCAACGGGGTTCCCGCGAGATAACCGCTTCGGGTGAGGCGTCAGGACGGGTTGATCAGTGCGTGCGCGATGCGTCGCATGCCGGCTTCTGGCAAAGTCCTGACTGCATCGAATAGTATTTTGCTGACGACGCATTGACGGCTTTCAGGTATCGCAGATGTACCGGAAACTATTGCAGTTTCTGCTTCTGCGCGATTTACACCTTGTCGGCCCATTGCGACTATCAACGCGTTTAGGTCCGAAGAATTTGGACGAGAGGGAGATGTTGCCGTCGCTGCGCCAAGGCGTAAAGAAGAAGCGCGGATATACGCTGCTGCCCGTTGCGCTATTGCGAGCTTCAGTTCAGCGGGCAATTCCTCATATGTTTGCAATTGCTGCAATTGCTCGCGACAAAAAGCAGGCCCGGCCCGTTGCGCAGCCGCCATCACAGCAGCCTCACTGAGCAGTATTTCCCGCACTAACGGCATTGGCCGCTGTGCGATTTGGCCTCGAGCCTGTGCAACTAGCACGTTGATTGCGCGGTCGGTTTCCCGAATTAGAGCAGCCTCCGATGCCCCCGCTTCGATACGAACAATCAGGCTGCGGCGGAGTTCTGCCATTCGATCCGGGTCTGCTTCAAGCAACGCTTGACTGACCAGGCGATTGCCTTCGTTACCGTTGAATAATTGTTCTAATTGTTCTTCTGCCGATGGAGCCATGAAATAGCTGGCAACGATCGGAATCATACCGATCTTCACCATAATGCCAAGTGCACCCACAGCACCCACCCACATTACGTGCTTGCGCCAACTTTTTGGCTCATCGTCGCCATATGCCATTTAGGTTCCCCGCCTAGTTAGCAGGGAGGGATAGCAAGACTACGCTATTACTCAACCATTGCTTGTTGCCCCCGCCACGGCCAATCGATTACCCCGCCTGACCACAGCGTCCACCAGATCAGCGGAATTTGCAGCGGGAGGCGAATCCAGTGGTACAGCATTGGTGCGTCGGCGCGGGCGGCGTCGATCAGCATATGGTTGAAGTTCGCGGGCCACACGCACAGCGCATAGAGCGCGAGACCGATTGCTGCCGCGCGTCGCCAGCGCGGCCGCCACAGTCCGATGGCTCCGGCGATTTCGGCAACGCCAGTTAGGATGACGACCGCCTCATGACACGGCACGACGCGCGGCATGATGGCCATAAAGGGCGCGGGATTGATGATGTGGATCACCCCGGCGACAAGGTAGAACAGACTGATGACCGCCCGGCCAACCCGCCGCCCGCTGGTGTCGTGCATCGATAGCGGTGTCATTCCGCCGCGATCAGTGCGGCGGCGATGGCGTTGACCCGGGCGCGGTTAGGAAAGCCCTCGGCCACCCAGCCGTCCTCCACCGCGCGCAGCAGTCGCGCCACATCCGGCCCGACCGGCACCCCCATCGCCACCAGATCACCGCCGCCCATGGGCAGGCTAGGTAGGCTCCAGCCCGCCAGCGCAGCAATCATCGGGCGCGCATCGCCATCCATCAGCGCCCGGTCGGTCGCCGCTTGCTCGCCGATCCGATAGGCCAGCGCGCGGGGGGGCACATCCCGCCAAGCCGCGCCGCGCACCAGGCTCAGGCGTTTACGCAGTCGGTTGGAGAGTTTCAATTTAGCGGCGATATGTTCGGCAGTTGCCGGGTCTGGTGGCAACAGCGCAATCAGGCGGCGCTGGCCATCACGCGCTATTGCGGCGACACCTTCCGCTGCGATCAGCGACGCCACCCGCGCCGGGCCATCGGCGTCTATTTCGGGCGCAATGTGCGCGAACAGTCCTGCCGCTTGCATCTGGGTGAGCGCCGCCACCGGATCGGGCAGCGCCAGCAATTTGAGCAGTTCGTCGGCGATGCGTTCGCGCGATAGCCCTCGCAATTTGGGCGCGCGGTCAGCGATGATCGCCAGCGTTGCCGCATCGCCCGCGCCGTCCACTTCTGGCGCACCGAACCGGGCGAGGAAGCGGAAATAGCGCAGCATCCGCAGATGATCCTCATCGATGCGCAGCCCGGCATCGCCGATGAACCGCACGTGGCGCGCGGCGAGGTCATCCAGCCCGCCAAAATAGTCCGTGATCGCGCCGGTCGCGGGGTTGGCATAGAGCGCGTTGATCGTGAAATCGCGGCGGCTCGCATCCTCGCGCCAGTCATCGGCGAAGGCTACCGTTGCCCGCCGCCCGTCGGTGGCGACGTCGCGGCGCAAAGTGGTGACTTCATAGGGCTTGCCATCGGCGACGGCAGTGATCGTGCCATGCGCGATCCCGGTCGGCACCGCCTTGATCCCGGCACTTTCCAGCCGCCGCACCACCTCTTGCGGGCGCTGCGGCGTCGCCAGATCGACATCGGTCACTGGCAGACCGAGCAAGGTATCGCGCACCGCTCCGCCAACATAGCGCACCGCGCCGCCATCGGCTGAAAGAACCGCAATGACCCGGGTCAGCCCGCCATGATTGCGCCATTCGGCAGCTGGCAGAACGGCGCTCACGCCAGCGCCACCGACAGGTTCAGGCGGCGTGAGAGGTTGACGATGATCCCCGCCGTCACCCCCCAGATGCGGCGATCCTGACCAGCATGGTCGACATGAATGCGGTCAAAATAGGTGCGCTCGGCGCCCTCCCAATGGGCTTGCGCTCGGGTGTAGCCGTCTGCATCGAACAAAGCTGCGGCGGGCACCTCGAACCATGCCTCGACCTCATCAGGATTGGGGTCGAGCACCAGGTCGGGCGGGATGACGGCCAGCACCGGGGTGATGCGAAAACCGCTGCCGCTCAGATAGGCATCAGCCGCGCCAACCACGCGGACATCGCGGCGGTTGATGCCCAGTTCCTCCTCCGCCTCCCGAAGGGCGGTGTCGATCAGGTCGGCGTCATGATCATCAGCCTTGCCGCCGGCAAAGGCGACCTGCCCGCCATGGCTGCG
>JANOPV010000059.1:0-2135 GCA_031422035.1 Sphingomonas sp.
CTCGGTGGATCGTCCCGCGCAGGCCTGTGCATTTGCACTAGGGGCAGGGGCGCGGTTCGTCGCCCGGGCCATCGATGTGTCGAAGAACTTGCCCGATGTCTTGAAAGCCGCACACGGCCATCGCGGTACCAGCTTTGTTGAAATATTTCAGAATTGTATCGTCTATAATGATGATGTGTTCGCAGGTTTCACCGAGAAGGCGAATGCGCATCATCAGCTCTGGCTGACCCATGGCGAACCGATGCTGTTTGGCAGTGAAAAGTCTGGCGGGGTTAAAGGCATAGCGCTCGACCGCGACCGGCTGGAGATGAGCGTGGTCGATGTTGTCGACGGCGATTGGGCGGCGGCCGGTGTGCTGGTGCATGATAAGACCAACCGCTCCATTGCGCACATGCTCGTCGAAATGTCGTTCGGTGCGTTCCCGATGGCGCTGGGCGTCTTGTACGACGACCCACGCCCGACATTTGAGGCGGCGGTGGTCGAACAGAATGCCAAGGCTAGCGAAGGCAAGAACCCGGACTTCGCCAAGCTGCTCAGTCAGGGCCAAACCTGGGAAGTCGCGGAGGGGCATCCGGAATTGTGATTGGTACCTTGCTTTGGTCGTTGTTGTCGCTTCAGCCAGTAGCACCGTCGCCGCCAGAGCGTACTGCGATGATCGTTGAACTGACAGCGCCTGCTCGGGTGGTGGGTCTGCCGCGCTGCTGCTCCGATTCAGATTGTACGCAATCAGCTGAAGACGAAATCTGTTTCGCCGAACTTTATCAAGGCTCCGCGCGGGTGGTCCGTCATCTTTCGGGTCCGCCCACAGAGCGGCGTGTGTTGCTGCGGCTTACGGCGCACGCCCGTCGATGGACAAGCGGGCAGCGATTTCTGGTTTATGGCGAGCCGTTTACAGATCAAGCCACCAACGGCTGGTTTGCCTCCTACTGGATCCAGCCTGATCGACGCGGCCGTTTCTGTGTAGGGACGAATGAGCTGGCGCGGACAGAATACGCGCCTTTGCGCCCCGCCTTTGCCCAAGGGCGCCAGGTCAGGGTTCTCAATGGTAGCGGTGAATGGACAGATGGATCGCAGCTTACGTGCCTAAGCGCCAGCCGCTGAATGGACAATCTCACCCACTCCCTGATCGGTGCCGCAATTGGCCAGACTGGCCTGAAAATGCTCTCGGGCCTTGGCATGGCGACGCTGATCATTGCTGCCAATATGCCTGACATCGACGCCGCCTGCTTCCTGTGGCTGGAGGGCGCAGAGCATTTCGCGTTCCGCCGCGGCATTACCCACGGCCCCTTGGCCATGCTGATCCTGCCCATGTTGCTCACTGCCGTGATGGTCGGGTTTGACCGCTGGCAGTCGCGGCGAGGCGCCCGGCCCGACGCGCGCCGGCCTGTCCGCGCATGGCAATTGTTCCTGCTCGCGCTCATCGGCACCATCAGCCACCCGGCGGCGGACTGGCTCAACACTTATGGGGTGCGCCTGCTCGAACCGTTCAGCAGCCGCTGGTTCTACGGCGACACGCTGTTCATCATTGATGTCTGGCTGTGGGCCATCCTGATCATCGGCTGGTTCTGGTCCAGGCGCGCGGAAATGGGCGGTGGCAACTGGATGCGGCGCGGGCAGGTGGTGGCGACGGTAGCGGGGCTGTATGTATTCGCGAATGGGTTGATTACTGGGATGGCAGAAGGGCAAGCGCTTTCGCAATGGCATGCCCGGATGGCCGAGCGGTCGCCCGGTGCAACATTTGCCGATCCGTTGATTGTCGCCAGCCCTCCGCCCTTCGCCTTTTGGCAACGCGACATCTTTTGGCGGGACGAGAGCTTGGCTGGCATCGGCACCTACAGCCCTTTTGCAGGAACGCAACTCAGCAACCGGACAGTGCTGCATAATATGGGTTTCAGTCGTGCAACGCCCATTCGCGTCGTCGCTGATGAAGGCAGTGCTCTGGCGGCTTTCCTGTTCTGGTCACGCATGCCGGTCGCTCGCTTCACCGAAACCGAGCTCGTCCTGACTGACCAGCGCTATTCGGACCCGCGCGTCGCCGACCGCTTCACTGTCCGTGTGCCACTGCCTGAGCGCTGACCCAACGAAAATGCTCGATACAAACAACACATCCCGTCATTGCGAGCGCAGCGAAGCAA
>JANOPV010000060.1:0-21522 GCA_031422035.1 Sphingomonas sp.
ATCATCGATTTCGCCCGGTTCCGCGCGATTGCCGATGATGTCGGGGCGTTACTGATGGTCGATATGGCGCATTTTGCCGGACTGGTTGCGGGCGAGGTTCACCCCAGCCCGCTGCCGCACGCGCATGTCGTGACGACCACGACCCACAAGACCCTGCGCGGTCCGCGCGGCGGCATGGTGCTGACCAATGATGAGGCCATCGCCAAACGGATCAATTCGGCGGTGTTCCCCGGCCTGCAGGGCAGCCCGTTGATGCATGTGATCGCGGCCAAGGCGGTTGCTTTCGGCGAAGCGCTCCGTCCTGAATTTCGCGATTATTCGCGCGCGGTGATCGCCAATGCCCAGGCGCTCGCGGCCCGGCTACAAGCACGCGGCAGTAACTTAGTTGCCGGTGGCACCGACACCCATCTCGCGCTGGTCGACCTGACCCCGCTCGGCATTACCGGGCGCGACGCCGATGAGGCGTTGGAGCGCGCCGCCATCACCTGTAATAAAAACGGCATCCCCAATGATCCGCTGCCGCCGATGAAGACCAGTGGAATCCGCGTTGGCTCTCCCGCTGGTACCACGCGCGGCTTTGGCATCGCGGAGTTTGAAGCGATCGGCGACATGATTGCCGACGTCCTCGATGCGCTGGCCGTCAAGGGCGAACAGGGCGACCCGTTGGTAGAAGCCGACGTCCGGACCCGGGTGCGGGCGCTGTGCGAACGATTCCCCATTTACACCGGTGTGTGATACGGATAATACAGATGCCAAGGGGTTATCTGTTTAGGAGATTCGACCATGGCTAATAACCGCAAAGAGCGTGCGCATAATGAGGGCACCGAGTTCACCCGTGAGGGCAGCGAGCCCGGCGGCATCAAGGGCGCAATGGATCAAGTCGTCGAAATGGCCGACAAGGCTGTGGAGGAAGTGACCAAGTTGACCAAGACCGCGATGGATGGCGACAATACGCCAAAGGTTGCCGCTGGCGCAGCGCTGGGCGCAGTTGCCGGCATGGTATTGCCGTTTATCGCGTGGCCGGTCGCCGCGCTCGCTGGTGCGGGCTATGTCGCCTATCGCCAGTCGCAAAAGACTGGCGAATAAGCTCAACCACCAGGTATTTTCCGCGCTTCGGGGCGTTGGTCTTATGATCGGCTCTTCCCCTCCCCCCGTTGGCGGCGCTATGGGCCAAAAGGCTCGCTCGCCCCGCGAACGCCCCGAAGCCAAGGATCATGCATGCGCTGCCCCTATTGCGGCCACGACGCCAGCCAGGTGAAGGACAGCCGCCCGACCGAGGACGGCACCGCGATCCGCCGCCGCCGCCAGTGCGAAGATTGCGGGGCGCGCTTTACAACTTTTGAACGCATCCAGCTGCGCGACGTCACCGTGCTGAAATCGGACGGCGGACGAGAGGGCTTTGACCGTGACAAGCTATCGCGCTCGGTCGCTATCGCCTGCCGCAAACGCCCCATCGACCCCGCGCGGATTGAGCGGCTGGTGTCCGGGATTCAACGTCAGCTGGAAACCAGCGGCGATGCAGAAATCCCGACCGACACGATTGGCGCAATGGTGATGGAGGCGCTCAAAGGGCTCGACAGCGTCGCCTATATCCGCTTCGCCAGCGTTTATAAGGACTTTGCTGCGGCCTCCGATTTTGAGGAGTTTGCCGCGAGCGTCAAAGCGGTCGCTGGCGAATAGGCGTCTGATGCGCGACTTTCCGCTCTTGGCGAGCCGAGTGCGATCATGCTAGCTCACGTTTATTCTTTCCCCAGCTGGATAATGCTCATGATTGCTGCTTTGCTCTTCGCTCTGTCGACCCCTGCTCCGGCCAACACTGCCCAAACTGCACCGCCACCCCCGCCGCCGCCACCTGCTGAACAGACCGCGACACAAACGGCGGCACAAACTGCTGAGCAAGATCCAGAACGCCGCATCTGCCGCAATTCGCAAGCGACCGGCACCCGACTTGGGGGGCGGCGGGTCTGCCGCACAGCAGCGCAGTGGCGCGCATCCGAACAAAATGCCCGCGACGAAGTCAGAGGACTACAGCGGGACTCGAATGGCGGCGGCCCCGCTCCAACCACCCCCAATTGACGGGCTTACTGGCTGACGGACCAGGCTATAGCCTCTCGCCCCCGCCGGTCATTGTCCTAGTTCGCCCGCAATTAGGCGAAAATATCGGCAAATCTGCCCGCGCGATGCTCAATTTTGGCCTGACGGATCTTCGCCTCGTCGCGCCGCGCGATGGCTGGCCAAATCCCGATGCTGGCCCAGCGGCAGCTGGCGCGGATGCCGTGCTAGCGGGTGCCACAGTTCATGCGACGCTGGCGGAGGCGGTGGCTGATTGCACCCATGTCTTTGCTGCGACCGTGCGACGGCGCGAGCTCATCAAACCGGTGCTGTCGCCGGAGCAAGCGGCGGCGGCGATCCATGCGGAAACGGGTCGCTCAGCCATCGTCTTTGGCGGAGAGCGATCCGGGCTGGCGACCAGCGACGTGGCGCTGGCGCGCTCCATTATCACCATCCCGATCAATCCCGACTTCGGGTCGCTTAATCTGGCGCAAGCGGTGATTATCGCCGCTTATGAATGGTCGAAGCATGTGGCGCTCGCCCAGCCGCCGGTGGTCGATCTGGGTGAACCGGCGCCGCAGGAAGAGCTGGAGGGGCTGGTTGTCGCGCTCGAAGGCATGCTCGACGAAACGGGCTATTTCCATCCGCCCAGCCGCACTGATGCGACGAAGCGATCGCTTCGCACATTGCTGACCAAGGCGCGGTGGACGACCAAAGAAGTGCAGATGATGCGCGGGCTATTGCGCCAATTGCGCCGCGGTCGGCACTAGGTGCGCCCAGCGTCTCGCTTAGCATCCCACTGGTCAAATTCATGGGCGATGGATTGTTCGACCAGCGCGTCCCAGACCAGCACGAGACGATCCGCAGGTAGTCCGGCTGCGACCGCGTGCCGCCGGACATTAGCTATGACCTCGGCCTTGCGCACCTCATCACGGACAGCGGCGCGCGTCGCTTTGATCCGCGCTGCGGCATCCATATAGCCAAAGCGGCGGGCAAGCAGCGCTACGAGCTCGGCGTCGAGCGCGTCAACGCCAGCGCGCACCTGGGCCATCGTTGTGCAGTCGGGGGCGGACAAGACTGGGTCACTCATGGCGCGTCCCTTGGCGTGCCAACAGCGCCTTGTCCATCGCATTTGCGCCTACTGACTGTGCCCCGCGCTTGACCTTTGCGGCCACCTCGCCTAGTCGCGCGCCTTCGCATTTGATCCCGCACTCCCGGTGCAGCGGTGATCGCGTCAGGCAACAGGCTTGGCGGGCGTGTCCGGGACTTTGGACCTCGTATAGTGCGAGGTCAGGCAAATTGAGGAAGACAGTATGTCTAAGCGCCACAGCGCCAAGTATAAGCTCGACCGTCGCATGGGCGAGAACATCTGGGGTCGTCCAAAATCGCCGGTCAATCGCCGCGAATATGGCCCCGGTCAGCACGGGCAACGCCGCAAGAGCAAGGTCTCCGATTTCGGGGTCCAGCTCCGCGCGAAGCAAAAGCTGAAGGGCTATTACGGCGACATCACCGAAAAGCAGTTCAAGCGGCAATATTTTGAAGCGTCACGGATGAAGGGCGATACCGGCCAGAATCTGATCGGTCTGCTCGAACGCCGCCTCGACGCCGTCGTCTATCGCGCCAAGTTCGCGCCGACGATTTTCTCGGCACGCCAGATTGTTAGCCATGGCCATGTCTATGTAAATGGCACCCGCTGCAACATCGCCAGCCGGATGGTCAAGCTGGGTGACGAAGTTACGCTCGGCAAAAAGGCGCAGGAAATGGCGCTGGTTGCCGAAGCACAGGCCCTGCCCGAGCGCGACCTGACCGATTACATCGTGGTCGACGGGATGAAGGCCACCTTCACCCGCGTGCCGACGCTGGACGAAGTGCCTTATCCGGTGAAGATGGAACCAAATCTGGTCGTCGAGTTCTACTCGCGTTAATCTGCCGCGAGCGGACTTTTCGAGAAAATATGGCGGTCCGGCGACGGGCCGTCATTTTTCGTTCAGCGCGCTAAGAACGCGGTTATCCGCCGCAGCATATCTGCGCGCGCCGCGCTGTCGCCCAAGCCGTGCGCAAGCCCAGGATATTCGACAAGCTCCACCGGGCGGCCAGCGTCACGCAACCGGCTGCGCATCGTTCGCGCCTGTTCAATGTCAACATTAGTATCCAGCGTCCCGTGGAACATCAGGACTGGCGCGGTGATCGACGCGGCATTTTGCGCTGGCGAGCCCTCCCGAATATGCGGCCCGCTGCCAATGAAATCGCGGTTTATTCGGCCAGTGCTATAACGGTCCCCCTCGGTCCGCAGTTGGGCAAGATCGGATACCGGGGCAATCGCAACCACCGCGCGGAACAGATCCGGTTGAATCACAGCCGATTGCAACGCCGCATAGCCGCCATAGGACCAGCCGACGATCGACAGCCGCGCCGCGTCGCTGCCCTGCGCGCCGGTCAACCAGCGGCCGCCATCGGTTATGTCGCCAATTGCGGTGCGCCAGGATTGAAAGCCGTTGCGCTGATACCAGGCGTCACCATAGCCCGATGATCCGCGAAAATTGGGCTGGAGCACCGCATAGCCCGCCTGAGCGAAATATTGCGCCAGCCAGTCAAAACCCCATTCGTCACGTGCAGATGGCCCACCGTGGGGCATGACAATTGCGGGCAATCCACGCGCATCGCTGCGCCCTGGCGGCAAGGTCAGATAGGCCGGAATCATGGTGCCGTCCGCCGCCGGATAGGTCACCGACCGCACCGACGCGAGCGTGACCGACGCCAATTGTGGCCGTTCGGTGAACAGCGGCCGCAGTTGGCGGGTTGCGGGGGTGTAGTGATAATAGGTGCCAGCGTCGGTGTCCGCCCCGGCCCAAATCAGAAAACTGCTTTCATCCGCCGACGCATCAACAAAGTAAACGGTGCGCCCGCCTAGCGCTCTGCCAAGCGACGCCGCCATCGTGCGGAGCCGCGGATCGGTGATCGCCATCTGCCGCCGCTCGGTCGCAAATCCGGCCCCGACGACGCGCCCATTGCGCCCGACCTGAATAACGTCGTCAACATCCACCTCGGGATGGGCGAACAGAGTCGTCATCGTCCCGCTGCCGTCAAGTGCCATGGCCACCACCGCTTGCCGACCATCAACCTGCGCAAAGCCGATGGCACGGTTGCCCTCAGCATCGACAGCGGCCGGCAAGAACCCCTCGCTCGTTAACACATTATAGGTGGCGAGCGGTGCCCAGTCACCGCCAGTGGCCGGGCGGACAAAATAGCGCGCGGTGTCGCTGACCTGCCGCGTCTGTCCGACAATCGGCTGCGTCGCCATGATCCGCACATTGCCGCGCCCGTCCGCGATGTAACCGATGGCATCACGGCGCGGCGCTTCGACCCGTCGGGCAGCGCCTGACACGATGTCGATGCGATCAACCCCGACGCCCTCTGCATTCTGTGCAACTAGGTTGCGCTCTTGCGATTCGGGAACATAGGTGCGCGTCATGATCACCGCGTTGTCTGCGGCAGACAACCAATCGATCACACGACCGCCGCGAAAATCCCGATAGATAGACCCCGCGTTCAGCCGGTTACTAAGCACCCGGGCATTTGCACCTGTGGCGTCAATCGCAATGATATTGGCATAGCCGACAATTTCATCGGCAACCATTTGCTGCCCGCCGACCTGGCATATCAGACGCGCCGATGTTGCCCAGCGGCACCAATACAACCGCTCCGGATCGCCGCTGGCGCGCAAAATGCGCTGCGGGGTTGCCCCTGCACTGGTCGATACGACATACAAATCATTGGCCTGCCCCACGGATGGCGCAATGAACGCCACCATCGTGCCATCGGGTGAAAGGCTGATGTGCGATACTGCCTCCAACGCCCCAAAGCGCGCCGCCGAATCATTGGTAGCGGCGGCCCCTGATTGCGCAGATGCCGAAGACTGAGGGGTGATCGTCAATCCCAATGTAACCACTATGCTCGCGGCTACAAAAGCAAGACAACGCAACATTACAGGTAACTTCATACTACCCCCTATTAAGCCAAACGACTTGCATAAACAAATATTACATTGCGCGGGCTGGTCCGCAAGCCAAAGTAATTCCAGCTGAGGCGGATGACATGCGCGCGACGGTAGGGCTTGGCATTTGGCGGCGGGCTAGCTAGCATCCTGTCCCATCAGGGTCGCTCTCATCACCTGACCTCGGAGGAACTTCATGCGCAATTCCCATTTTCGCCGCCTCGCTGTGCTAGCTGCGGCGGCCAGCTTCGTAACCTTGGGCGCGTGTGACGCGCTGTCTGGCCTGACCGGCGGCGGTGATGCCGCGGCGCCGGCCGGTGAAACCGCTAAAGGTGCTGCAGCTGGTGCAGGAGCCGCGGCACCCGCCGCACCGGCATCTAACCTCGACGCGCTGCTTGCAGCACCTGCTATCGGTGACGTCTGGGCAGCTGATCTCGATCATTTCTCAGCAGCCACCTTCAACACCGAAGGCCGCGCGTTCGGGTTGGTGAAGGTTGTTGCGGTGACCGATACACAGGTGACGATCATCACCGAAATGGGTGCCTATCCCGAACAGGCCGGCGCGATCACCGACCTCGCCAGCGACATGTCATCAATCACGTGGGACGAAAGCGAGCGCATTCCGGTTAACCGCGCTGACTTTGCCGCGCTGATGGAGGGTGGCCGGATCATCCGCACCCGCCGCATGGGCGCTGGCGGTGCGGCATCAACGGCAGGTGCCAATGGCGGCGACTATCAGGCAGGCGGCGGTGGCGGAGCGGCTCCGGCGGCACCTGGCGCACCAGCAGCACCAGCGCCCGCAGCGCCCGGCGGCGGCAAGTAAGCATCGCGAACTAAGAACGACGCTAGGGCGCGGCTGTCGCATTGGCGGCCGCGCCCTAGTTGCGTCCGCCGCTATGACCAGCAGTTGCATGATGGCGGCGAGCGGTTAGTGTCCATGTGCTATCCAATTCAATGAAAGCCCTGCCGCTATGCGCCCCTTTGCCCGTCTTGCCCTCATCGCTGCCGCATTTGCACCTGTCCTTAGCTCCTGTGCGCCAGTTGACGGCCTAGCCGGTGCGAGCGGTGTGCCTACCGTGCCAGAGATCAGTGAAACGACGCTGCGTGAGGTCACCACCCGGCTAGCATCGGACGAATTTGAGGGCCGCTCGCCCGGCACGCGCGGTGAAGAATTGACGGTCAATTATCTGACCGAGCAGTTCCGCGCCGCCGGACTGCAACCGGGCAACAATGGCAGCTGGGTGCAGGATGTGCCGCTGATCGAAATGAATACGGCCAATATGTCGGCGCTGCGCTTTACCGGTGGCCGCACCAACCTGTCGCTGCGCCCCGCTGAGGATTTTGTCGCCAACAGCTATCGGATCACCCCGCGCACTGACATTCGCAATTCGGATGTCGTGTTCGTCGGCTATGGCATCAACGCGCCCGAACGCGGTTGGAATGATTATGAGGGCATCGACGTGCGCGGCCGCACCGTCGTCATCCTCGTTAACGATCCCGACTGGCAGACGCCGACCGTCGGTGGGCCGTTCAACGGCCGGGCGATGACTTATTATGGCCGCTGGACATACAAATATGAGGAAGCGGCGCGGCAGGGTGCGGCGGCGGCAATCATCGTTCACGATACCGAGCCTGCCGCTTATGGCTGGAGCGTGGTGCGCTCAAGCTGGACTGGGCCGCAATATAGCGCGGCATCAGCGAACAACGGCATGGACCAGACGCAAGCGAATGGATGGATGCAGCTGGGCCGGGCCCGCGAACTGTTTCGTTCAGCCGGGCAGGATTTTGATACGCTGCGAGAACGCGCCCGCCAGCCAGGTTTCCGAGCGGTGCCGCTGACCGGCGTGCAGGCATCGCTCAGCTTTGAAAACCAAATTCGCCGAACGCCATCGCGCAACGTGATCGGCATTTTGCCCGGGCGGACGCGGCCTGACGAATATGTGCTCTACACTGCGCATTGGGACCATCTGGGCCGGTGCGAAGCCAATGCAGCGGGCGACGACATCTGTAACGGCGCCGTCGATAATGCGACCGGCGCTGCGGCGTTGGTGGCGCTGGCTCAGGCACATGCGCGGGCCGGTGCGCCGGAACGAACACTGGTGTTCCTTGCGGTGACCGCAGAGGAATCTGGGTTGCTGGGGTCTGCTTATTATGCGCGCAATCCGGTGTTCCCGCTCGCGCAGACCGTCGGCGGGGTGAACATGGATGCGCTGGCGGCTGGCGGACCGGCGCGCGATGTCATTGTTGTTGGCCGCGGCAAGAGCGAGCTCGACGGCTATCTCGAACGCGCCGCGCTGGCACAGGGACGCACGATCACCGACGAGCCGACACCAGAACGCGGATATTATTACCGCTCGGATCATTTCAGCCTGGCCAAGCTCGGCGTGCCGATGATCTATTTCGATGGCGGCGAGGAACTGATTGACGGCGGCTCCGAAGCAGGGCTGCGCGCCAGCGAGGACTACACGGCGAACCGCTATCACGCGCCCGATGATGAGGTTGAGGCGATCACCCGCTGGGACGGGATGGCGGCGGATCTACGCCTCTATTACGCGGTCGGCCGGATGCTGGCGATGTCCAACGCCTGGCCAAACTGGAACCAAGGCGATGAATTCCGCGCCGCCCGCGACCGCAGCCGCCCCGCTCGCTAAGGTCTGGTGCCGTGAGTGGACCACAACCCGAATGGGCGCCGCATGAACGCGTCTGGATCGGCTTTCCGGCCCTGCGCGACGAATGGGGTAACGCCTTTGATGCTGCGCGCGTCCAGATTGCTGACTTTGCCCGAGCGATAGCGGATGATGGCCGGGGAGAGGTCGTCCACCTCGTCTGCAACACGCCCGCTGATGCCGCCATCGCCCGCGACCTCGCCGGGCCCGACGTCGAAGCCATCGTCGAACCCATCGGCGACGTCTGGCTGCGGGATACTGCGCCGATCATTACCGGCAGCCGTAATGGCCGCCGCGCCGCGGATTTCAAGTTCAATGGCTGGGGTGAAAAATATCATATGCCCGGCGATGCGGACGTCGGCCAGCGATTGGCTGCTCGCTATGCATTCCCGCGCGACCCACAAGAGTGGGTACTCGAAGGCGGCGGCATCGATTGGGACGGCGCCGGGCGCATCGTGACCACCGAGCAATGCCTGCTCAACCCCAACCGCAACCCGAGTAGCGCCAAAACAGATATTGAGCGCTGGCTGCGCAAGTCGCTCGGCATTCAAGACGTGCTGTGGCTCGGCGACGGTCTCTATGGCGACCATACCGACGGCCATGTCGACAATCTCGCGCGCTTTGTCGGGGCGGGTCGCCTGCTGCTGCCGGTGGCAAGCGGCGGCGATGATCCCAATGCCGAGATCTATGCGGATGCTCATGCACGGGCGGCAGAGTGGGATGTTGAGGTCGTTGCCATCCCCTCACCCGGCCTGGTGGAACTGGATGGCGTCATACTCCCCGCCAGCTATATGAACTTTTTCATCGGCAACCGGGTGGTGGCGATGCCGGCCTATGGCACCACACATGACGCAAAAGCTGCGGCCGTGCTGAGCGCGTGCTTCCCCGACCGCCGCATCGTCCCCCTGCCCAGCCTCGCAATATTGGCCGGCGGCGGCAGTTTTCACTGCACCAGCCAACAAGTGCCGCTCTAGATTCAGTCAGTCACCACCGCATCGTCACCCAGATGGGCATAGCCTCGTGCTTCGGCGAGCAGGACTTGCCGGTGTCGTTCCGCGTAACGGGCGCGATCCTCGTCGGTGCGGGCGCCCACACAATGCGGGCATTGCTGGCCGTCGACATAAAACGCTGATGCCTGATCCGCCGCGCTGATCGGCATACGGCAGGCCCGGCACAGTGCGTGGGTGCCGATGGCGAGCCCATGGCCCACGCTCACGCGTTCATCAAAAACAAAACACTCGCCGTGCCACCGGCTGTCGGCGGCCTCTACCTGTTCGAGATAAGCGAGAATGCCGCCCTTGAGGTGGACGACATCGGCGATGCCTTCTGCGCGAAGGAATGCCGTCGATTTCTCGCAGCGAATACCGCCGGTGCAGAACATCGCGACACGTTTGCCGACCAACGCTTCCTGATTGGCGCGAAACCATTCCGGAAACTCACCAAAGCTGTGCGTATCTGGGTTCAACGCACCGTCGAAACTGCCGATCGCGACCTCATAAGCATTGCGGGTGTCGATGACGACGGTGTCGGGGTCAGCTATCACCGCATTCCAGTCGGCTGGCGCGACATAATCGCCAACATCGCGTGCGGGGTCGATACCCGGCACGCCTAGCGTCACGATCTCACGCTTCAGCCGCACCTTCATCCGGGGAAAAGGCGGAGCGACTGCAGTCGAGTATTTGACCTCCAGCGCCGCGCAGCCCGGCAAGCTACGAATATGCGCCAGCACTGCGGCGATGCCATCGCTATCGCCAGCGATGGTGCCGTTAATCCCCTCAGTCGCCAGCAGCACCGTGCCCTTCACTGCATGCGCCAAGCACAGATTGAGCAAGGGCTGGCGTAGCGCATTCGGCTCCGCAAAGGGCGCGAACTGGTACAGGGCGGCGACGGTCAGCAGCGCCAAACCCTATCGATTACCAGCCGATGGCGGTTGACCGGCTCGCACCGCCCGTGCCGCGCGCGCGCGTTCCGCCGCAATCGCCCGATCCTCAGCAATGGCTTTATCATCCTCTATCCGCGCTTTGAACGAGCCGCGCGTGCCCGCATTATTGGCCATCGTCCAACCGATGAACAGCGCAACAGCGACGATGGCAATCATGACAATTCGGCCAATGAGGGTTCGTCGTTCCATTACGGGCGCCGTTCCGCCTTGACCCGTTGCCGCCACGCTTGGAGCAGCGGTTCGGTATAGCCAGATGGTTGGTCAACGCCCTTGAAAATCAGCTCACGCGCTGCCTGAAATGCCATGCTGTCCATCGTCAGCGAGCGATAAAGTGGATCGCCTGCATTCTGCCCATCGACCTTTGCAGCCATCCGGGCGAGCGCATCGTCCACTTGCGGTGCCGTGCACACGCCATGATGCAGCCAGTTGGCCAGCGCCTGGCTGGCGATGCGCAGGGTTGCGCGATCCTCCATCAGCCCGATGTCATTGATGTCGGGCACCTTGGAACAGCCGACCCCCTGATCGACCCAGCGCACGACATAGCCCAATATGCCCTGGCAATTATTGTCGAGCTCCCGCGCGATCTCTTCTGGGGTCCAGTTGCGTCCGGTGGCGACCGGAATGGCCAGCAGCCGGTCGAGCGACGGGATGGCCTCAGCCGCGATTGCCCGCTGCCGCGCAAACACATCGACGGCGTGATAGTGCATCGCATGCAGCGTCGCGGCGGTCGGCGATGGCACCCACGCAGTGTTGGCACCAGCCATCGGGTGCGCGACCTTTTGCTCGACCATTGCGCGCATCAGGTCGGGCATCGCCCACATGCCCTTGCCGATCTGCGCCCGGCCAGACAGCCCGCACGTCAGACCGATCCGCACGTTGCGATCTTCATAAGCGGCGATCCAGTCGGACGCTTTCATCTCACCCTTGGGCACCATCGGCCCCGCCTGCATCGAGGTGTGGATTTCATCACCGGTGCGGTCGAGGAAGCCGGTATTGATGAACACGATCCGGTCGCGCACCGCATGGATGCAGGCGGCGAGATTGGCCGACGTCCGCCGTTCCTCATCCATCACGCCGACTTTCACGCTGTGCCGGGCCAACCCAAGCAAATCTTCGACCGCATCGAATAATCGGTTGGTGAAGGCGGCTTCATCCGGCCCGTGCATCTTGGGTTTGACGATGTAAATGCTGCCCGCCCGACTGTTGCGAAACCGGCCCAGTCCTTTGACGTCGTGGACGCCAATCAGGCTGGTCATCACCGCGTCGAGCAATCCCTCATGCGCCTCGCTGCCATCGAGCAGCAGCACCGCCGGGTTGGTCATCAGGTGGCCGACATTGCGCACGAATAGGACGCTGCGGCCCGGCAGAGTGATGTGGTGGCCGTCCGCCGCGGTCCATTCGCGGTCGGGGGCGAGATCGCGGGTGACCGTGCGCCCGCCCTTGGCAAAGCTGTCCGACAAATCGCCGCGCATCAGGCCAAGCCAGTTGCGCCAACCGGCGACCTTGTCCCCACCGTCCACAGCAGCGACCGAATCTTCGAGATCGACAATTGTCGTCAGCGCCGATTCAAGGATGACATCGGCAAGTCCGGCAGGGTCAGAGCGGCCCACAGCGTGTTCCCGATCAATAGCCAGTTCGATGTGCAACCCGTTATTCTGCAACAATATCGCATCGGCGCGTTGCGCGATGAGCTGCGCCGGGTCAGCCAGCATCGGCGTGCCCCCCGTCCAGTCAGCCCAACGTCCGGATGTCAGCGGGACCGCGCTGTCCAGCCACCGCTTCGCCGCCACAACCACCGCCGCGCCGCGCACCGCATCATAGCCGCCGGGCAGTGCCGGAGCGGCGTCGAGTGCGTCGGTTCCGTAAAAGGCGTCATAGAGACTGCCCCAGCGCGCATTGGCGGCATTGAGCGCAAAGCGGGCATTGAGCGCTGGCACTACCAGTTGCGGCCCCGCCATCGTTGCAATTTCTGAGTCGACATTTTGCGTGCCGACGCTGAACGGCGCGGGCTCCGGCACCAGATAGCCAATCTCGCTGAGAAATGCCTGATACGCCCCGGCATCAGCGGGCAGCCCGGCATGCGCCTTATGCCAGCGGTCAATCGCCGATTGTAGTCGGTCACGTTCCATTAGCAGCGCGCGATTGTCGGGTTCAAACTTGGCGAGAAGCGCTGCGAAACCATCCCAGAACGCCTGCGCATCAAGACCAGTGCCGGGCAGCACCTCTGCCTCAACAAAATCCACCATCCGCTGGTCAACCGACAATCCGGCTCGGGTCACATAATCGGCCACGTAGTCCACCTCTGATATTGTGTAGTCCGCAGCATCGGCGGCGGCAAAATGGAGTGATACTGACCCGGGGAGGCCGCCGCCCTATGCCCAATCCCGGCGTCACTGACAAGCAGCGGCGGTGGCGACCTAGCAGGGGGTGGAGCAAGCGCCGTCCCCCCGCTAAGGAGGCGCATGGGCATTCTCTCCGCCACCGAACATTCCGCCATCGCGACCATCGACCAAGCCGCAATGCTGGCGACCGTCGAACGCTGGGCGGCGATCAATACCGGTTCCCGCAATCTGGTCGGGCTCGCGCACATGGCGCAGGAACTCGCCGCTGCCTTCGCCGCGCTGCCTGGTGACATCGCGCTATCCGACCCCGCCCCGGTTCAGGCCATGGGCGATGATGGCCAGCTTGCTGAGATCGCGCATGGACAGCATCTGGTCGTGCGGGTCCGCCCCGACGCGCCTACGAGGCTGCTGCTCACCGGCCATATGGACACCGTGTTCGCCGCCAACCACCCATTTCAAACCTTGCGCTGGCTCGATGCCGATACGTTAAACGGCCCTGGCGTCGCCGATATGAAGGGCGGCATTGCGGTCATCCTCCACGCCCTGATGGCGGTTGAGGCTAGCGGCGGCGCGCCGGACCTCGGCTACGACATTCTCATCAACAGCGATGAGGAAGTCGGCTCATTGTCCTCCGCCAGCCTGATCGCCGAACTCGCTGCGGGCAAAGCGGCGGCGCTGACCTATGAGCCCAGCGCATTGCCCGATGGCACGCTCGCGGGGGCACGACCGGGCAGCGGCAACTTCGCCATCGCCATCACAGGACTTGCCGCTCATGCCGGACGCAATCCGGATGATGGCCGCAACGCGCTCGTCGCCGCAGCCGACTTGGCGCTCAGGCTCAAGGCCGCGCATCGCCCCGGCCTGTCCATCAACCCGGCGCGGATTGCAGGGGGCGGGCCGAACAACATCGTCCCCGATCTGGCAATCCTTCACGTCAACCTGCGCCCGCGTGATCCGGCGGCGCTGGCCGATGCCAAGCAATTGCTCGCCGACCTGACCTACGCCATCGCCACCGACCATGAGGTCACCGTTCACATGCACGGCGGCTTTGCCCGCCCGCCCAAGCCGGTTGACCCCGCCGCCGAACGGCTGTTTGCGCTGGTCGCTGATGCCGGAGCCGACCTTGGCCTCACCATCGGGCGCAAGGACTCAGGCGGCGTCTGTGATGGCAATAATATTGCCGCGTGCGGCGTGCCAGTGGTCGATACCATGGGCGTGCGCGGCGGCAGCATTCATAGCAGCGACGAATATATGATCGCCAGCAGCCTTGCCGAACGGGCGGCGCTGTCGGCAGTGACGATCCTTAGGATCGCGCAAAAAGGGGGCGTATGAGTTTTCGTATCCGGCCGGCGCAACCCGCTGACCTGCAAGCCATGTATGAAATGGCGAAGCTGACCGGCGGCGGGTTCACCAACCTGCCGCCGGAAAAGCCCGCATTAAAGGCCAAGCTGGAGCGCTCAGCAGCGGCGCTCGCCGCTGGCGATGCTGCTGGCGACGACATGCTGTTCGTGATGATGCTGGAGGATGTGGCAACCGGCGCGATCCGCGGCACCTGTCAGATTTTCACCACCGTCGGCACCAAATATCCTTTTTACTCCTACCGCCTCAGCACCATCACCCAGCATAGCGTCGAGCTCGACCGCACGGTGCGTGCAGACATGCTCAGCCTCGTCACCGACCTTGAGGGATCGAGCGAAGTGGGCGGATTATTCCTCCATCCAGAGGCGCGCGCCGGAGGCCTTGGCCTGTTGCTGGCCCGCTCGCGCTATCTGTTCATCCGTGCGCACCGCAGCATTTTTGCCGAACGGATTCTCGCCGAATTGCGCGGCGTGATCGACACCGGCGGCGGATCGCCCTTTTGGGATGGGATTGCGGGGCGATTCTTCGGCATGAATTTTCAGGCGGCGGATGAATTCAACGCCACCAACGGCAACCAGTTTATCGCCGATCTAATGCCCAAGCACCCCGTCTATGTGGCGATGTTGCCCGAAAGCGCGCGCAGCGTCATCGGCACCCCGCACCCGAGCGGACGAGCGGCGATGCGGATGCTGGAAAATGAGGGCTTCGCTTACGAAAATTACGTCGACATCTTTGATGGCGGTCCAACCATGATCGCACGGATCGACCAGGTGAAGGCGATCCGCGATGCCCGCACGGACGTCATCACCGCCATTGCCGACGGCGGCGACCGTGCGCTCGCCGCCGCTGGCCGCTGGGCTGAGTTCCGCGCGGCCTTTGCCAGGATCACTGCAAAGGACGGCGGGGTCAGCATCGACGCCGCTAGTGCTGCAACACTCGGCATCGGCGTTGGCGACTGCATCGACTGGATTGCGTCGTGATAGTAGAAATCAACTTTGACGGCATTATCGGGCCGACCCATAATTACGCCGGGCTAAGCCTTGGCAATCTCGCGTCTGCCAAAAATGCTGGTGGGGTCTCGCACCCGCGCGCTGCTGCGCTCCAGGGGATTGCCAAAATGCGTGGCAATCTGGCGCTCGGCCTTCAGCAAGGCATCTTGCTGCCCCACGCGCGGCCAAATCGCGACTGGTTGCACATGCACCGCACGGGGCCGGAGCATGCCAATGATTTTCTCCTCGCCAACGCGATGTCGGCGTCCGCGATGTGGGCCGCAAATGCCGCCACAATCTCTCCCGCCAGCGATTGCGCGGATGGGACGGCCAATTTCACCGTCGCCAACCTCCTGACGATGCCGCACCGCAGCCACGAGTGGCTCGGCACCATGGCGCAGCTGCGGCTTGCCTTTCCGCATCCCAAATTCATCATCCACCCGCCGGTGCACGCGCCCTTTGGTGATGAGGGCGCGGCGAATCATATGCGGCTGTGCACCGCGCACGCGTCACCTGGCGTTGAGATATTCGTCTACGGGGCAACCGGCGGCCCCTTCCCCGCGCGCCAGCATGTCGAAGCCTCCCGCCTGATCGCCCGGCAGCACCGGCTTGATCCTGAAAGGACGCTGTTCGTGCAACAGTCACATGCGGCGATTGCTGCGGGCGCGTTCCACAATGATGTGGTCGCGGTTGCGAATGAACGCGTGCTATTTGCCCATGAACAGGCCTTTGCGGACCGCGATGCCGTCTACGCCGATCTGCGCGCAGCCTTGCCAGAGGTGGAGATAGTCGAGGTGCCCGCCGCCGCCGTCAGTCTGGCCGACGCGATCCAATCCTATCTGTTCAACGCGCAGCTGGTAACGCTGCCCGACCAGAGCATGGCGTTGATCGTACCGACCGAGGCACAGGATAATGCGCGCGTCTGGGACTGGTTACTGATCATGGTCGCCGGTAATGGCCCCATCCGCCAGATCATTCCCGTCGACGTTCGCCAATCCATGGCAAATGGCGGCGGCCCGGCCTGCTTGCGGCTGCGCGTGGTGTGCGATCCAGCTGATGTCGATCAGCGCTTTATCGTCGACGATGCCAAGCTTGACCGCATCGCGACGGTGATCGCCGCGACCTGGCCGGAGCAGATTGCCCCAGCCGAACTGCGTGACCCCGCTCTATGGGCAAGCTGTGAAACCGCCCGTGCGGCGCTGCTCGACACTCTTGGCCTGAGCGAACTGGGCTAATCCGCTTGGCGTCGGATTAACTTACAGTTTACCATGTTCGCAACTGAGAAAGCGCATATTTCTGGGCTTGGCACGCCATTTGCTATGTAATGGGCAAAAGAGGATTGCACCGCCCATGATGCGCATCAAACGCCTGTTCATGATCAAGACCCGGTTCGAGGCGTCGCTCATCATCTATGCGCTTGGCCTTGGCTGCATTGAGCGCGGGCTACATTATCAAGTGCAGTTCCCGGGCTTCGGCGGCTGGCTGCTGCTCGCCGCCTGCACCGGCTCGGTGTTCCTCGCCGGGGCTAAGATATTCGACGCGCTGCGTTATGAGCGGGCGATGCTCGCCAGCGATTGACCAGCTTCGTCAGTCTGGGATTGACAGGCGCACCCCGCCCGCCACAGTTATCAGAATAATGGATCGGCATATCCGGCCACGGTGGGAGAATAGTCTATGGCGCGTAAGCCCGGCATCGTCCTCGAAGGGGAACCCGAAGGCGGCTCAGCGCTCAGTCCATTGATCGGGCTGGCGCGGGAGGATCTGATCGGGGCGGTCGGCGCGCTGCTGCGCGAGACCGCGATGCGACCTGACAAGACCCTTAAACACGCCAAACTGTTCAGCGAAGATGTCGTGAAAATCCTGTCGGGCAAGAGCGATCTCGCGCCGGGTGCCAAGGATAAGCGCTTTACCGACGTCGCCTGGACCTTCAACCCCTTTTACCGCGCGGGCGTACAATATTATCTAGCGGTCCAAAAGAACGTGGCTGGCTGGATTGAGGACCTTGAGTTCGACGAGATGGAGCGCAACCGTGCGAGCTTTATCTCCGGCATGATCCTTGATGCCCTGTCGCCGACCAACACGCTGGCCGGCAATCCCTCAGCGATCAAACGTGCCATCGATTCCGGCGGCCTGTCGCTGCTCAAAGGGCTGCAAAACGCCTATAACGACATCGTCCACAATGATGCGATCGTCAGCCAGGTCGATAAACGTCCGTTCAAGCTGGGCGAAAATCTCGCCATCACGCCTGGCTCGGTGGTGTGGCGGACCGAGATGATGGAGCTCATCCATTATGCGCCGACGACGGACAAGGTCCATGCCATCCCGCAGCTGACCGTCCCGCCACAGATCAACAAAGCCTATCTCAACGATCTGACGCCGCAGAAATCGGTGGTGCAGCTGCAACTGGCGGCAGGCATTCAGCCGTTCCTGATCAGCTGGCGCAACCCCGGGCCGGAGCAAGGGCATTGGGGCCTGACCGACTATGTCGATGCCGTGATCGAGGCGATTGGCGTCATCTGTGAGATTACCGGGTCGGAGAAAGTCAATCTGTCCGGCGGCTGCTCCGGTGGGATCACGCTCGCCACGATCCTCTCCAAAATGGCTGCCAATGGCGACAACCGGGCCAATGCCGCCACGCTGATGGTCTGCGTTCTGCAACCCGAGGCGACCGACAGCGAAGTTGGCGCGCTTGTCTCCAAACATGGCATCGAACTGGCGCGGCAACGCAGCCGCAAGAAAGGCGTGCTCGACGGGGCCTCGCTATCGCGCGCCTTCGCCTGGCTCAGGCCGAATGACCTAGTGTGGAACTATGTCATCAACAATTATCTACACGGGGAAGATCCGCCCGCATTCGACATTCTTTACTGGAATAATGACTCGACCAACCTGCCGGCGCAGCTGCATTCGGACTATCTCGATTTTTACGAGACGCAGCCCTTCGCTAACCCCGGCACAACGACGCTGGCCGACCATGTGGTTGATCTGACCAAGGTGAAGTCCGATCTGTTCATCCTGGCGGGCGTCACCGATCACATCACCCCATGGAAGGCCTGTTACCGCTCCACCCGGCTGTTCGGGTCCAAGAATATCGAATTCATCCTGTCGCAATCGGGGCATATCCAGGCGATCCTGAACCCGCCCGGCAACCCCAAAGCCAAATATTTCCGGTCGAGCAAAAAGCCGCCTCAGGACGTCGATGCCTGGTTGAAACAGGCGGACGAAGTGGCTGGCAGCTGGTGGCCCTATTGGGCGGAATGGGTGAAGGCGCGCGCCGGTAAATTGGTTGACGCCCCGAAATCATTGGGCAATGCGGAGTATCCGCCGCTCGACGCGGCCCCTGGCACCTATGCGCACGGCTGATAAGGAACCCCCAGCTTGACCACCGATCATACCGCGCTTGAGGATGCAGAAGTTCGCATGGAAACCGTCGGTGGCCGTGTCCTGAGGGTCGCCCGCTGGAAGGCAAAGCGCGACGAAGGCCACCCGCCGCTGCTATTCTTCAACGGCATTGGCGCGAATATCGAGCTGGTTGCTCCCTTCGCCCGGCGGCTGGGCCACCGCGATTTCATCATTTTCGACATGCCCGGCGTCGGCGGCTCGCCCGATCCGATGATGCCGTATAACCCCTTCACCATGTCTGCCACTGCGGCCAAGCTGATGGATCAGCTGGGCTATGAGGGCCGCACGCTCGACGTCATGGGCGTCAGCTGGGGCGGCGCGATGGCCCAGCATTTTGCCATGCAATATGCCGCCCGGGTCGGCCGGGTCATCCTGTGCGCAACCTCGGCCGGCTGGCTGATGATGCCCGGCAAGATTAGCGCGCTAAGCAAGATGGCCAACCCCCGCCGCTATGTTGACCCCAGCTTCATGGCTGATAATTTCAAGACGCTCTACGGCGGCGATCTGACCGGCTCCGGCGACCATGTCCGCCGGCTGCGCCCGCCATCGGGCCTGGGCTATATGTATCAGCTGATCGCCATGCTCGGCTGGACCAGCGCGCCCGCTTTGCCCTTTTTCATGAAGGCCGAAGTGCTCATCATGATGGGCGATGACGATCGCATCGTCCCCCTCGCCAACGGCAAATTCCTCAACACATTGATCCCCAATGCGGAGCTGCATGTGGTCGAAGGCGGCGGGCATTTGTTCCTCGTCAGCCAGGCGGCAGAGTGCATCCCGGTCATCACCGAATTCCTTGATCGGCCGCGTGAGGAGCAGCGGGCAGCGGCCTAGTCCCTATAATCGCGGCCCAACGCCGCTCGCCGCCACGAACGTCCTGATCGCCGCCGCCGTCTCATCCGGCGCTTCCTCCATGGGCAAATGGCCGATGCCGGGGAGGATGACTACCGTGTCATTCGGCAAGCGCTCAGCAAAACTTTGCGCAGCGCTGGGGTTAATCAGCCGATCCTCTGCGCCGAACAGGACCAGCGTTGGGGCGGTAATCGTTCGCGCTTGTTCAGCGGCACCATTGTCCCAACCGCGCGCAAAGCGGGTCATCGTCGCGGCGCGATTGCCGGGAAAGCGCAGCAGCTCCCAATAGCGGGTCACCGCCGCGTCGGTCACCACCGCCTGGTTGCTCACCGACTGACGCAGCGATTGCTCGATCAGGCTGCGCGGCGTGATCCGCATGCCCAGCCACCGGCCAACGGGTGACCGCATGATGCGAAAGCCGATGTTGCTTGCTGGGGCGGGATCGTCAGCGCGCGGCGGCATCCCGCCAGCATCGAGCAGAACCAGCGCCTGCACCCGCTCCGGATGGGCCAGCGCATAACGCCAGCTAACCCCGCCGCCCATTGAATTGCCGCCCAGCACAAAGCGCGGCAGGCCCAGCGCGGTCGCCACTTGGTCCACCGTCGCCACCATTTCGTCGGTGTCATAACGCCCTGTCGGCGTGGCCCCGGTCAAGCCGTGGCCCGGCATATCGATCCGCACGATCCGCCAGTCATTGCGCAGCCGCGCCACCAGCGGTTCCCAGGTATGCAGGCTGCTGTTCGACCCGTGGATCAGGATCATCGCCGGCTGCCCTTCGCGGCCCCCGGTGTCGCGCAGATGCACATTTGCGCCGTCCGCCAGCGTAAGAAACCGGCTTTCTCCGCCGCCATAGGCCGCAATCATCGCGTCGCGGTCGGTGTCGGGCGTGCGCAGGATCAGGAACGCAATGGCGATGAGGCCGATAAGCGCCATCAGCGTCCAGCCGATGCGGCGACGCCATTTTCCTGGTCTTACTGCTGCGTCCATGTCGTCGCTCCCCTCAACATTCCACGAAACTCACCGCCAAGCCGCCCTTCGACGTTTCCTTATATTTATCCCGCATGTCACGCCCTGTCGCCCACATTGTCGCGATGACTTTATCGAGGCTTACCATGTGCGTGCCGTCGCCGATCATCGCGATCCGGCTCGCGTCAATCGCCTTGATCGCGCCCATGGCATTGCGCTCGATGCACGGGATTTGCACCAGCCCGCCAATGGGATCACAGGTCAGGCCCAGATTATGCTCCATACCGATCTCAGCGGCGTTTTCGATCTGCGCATTACTGCCGCCCAGCGCCGCGGTCAGCCCGGCCGCCGCCATCGAGCATGCCACGCCAACTTCCCCCTGACAGCCAACCTCCGCCCCGCTGATCGACGCATTGCGCTTATACAGCGCGCCGATGGCAGCGGCGGTTAGCAGAAATATCCGCACCCCCTCCGGCGTGCCGCGATAACAGCGCTCATAATAGCGAATGACGGCCGGGATGATGCCCGCCGCGCCATTGGTCGGCGCAGTCACGACCCGGCCACCCGCCGCATTCTCCTCATTCACGGCCATCGCCCACAGGTTTATCCAGTCGAGCACGCCGAGCGGATCAGCGAGCGCCGCATCCTGCCGTGCGCGAATATCGGCGGCGATTTGCGGCGCGCGGCGTTTGACGTTGAGCCCGCCGGGCAGGATGCCCTCCCTGCAACAGCCCGCGTCGATACAGGCCGACATGGCTGCAGCCAGATGCTCGATCCCGGCAAAGATCGTCGCTTCATCCGCTCGCACCAGCTCATTGGCGAGCATCATCTCCGCAAAGCTGAGGTTGCTATCCGCGCCCATCGCCAGCAATTCCTCGCCCGAGGTGAACGGATAGGGCAGCGTCAGCTCGTCTTCTGCCCCTTGCGCATTACGGCCCGCCTCATCCTCATCGACAACGAACCC
>JANOPV010000061.1:0-4364 GCA_031422035.1 Sphingomonas sp.
TTATAATGCTGGGTCCAGGCATAGGCATCATTGCTGCGGGTGTTGGTCGCGATCTGGCCCGCCGGATTATAGGTGAAGCCCAGTGTGATGTCGTTCGCAGTGCCCGCTAGGTTGTTGGTCAGGCTGGTCAGCTGTGATGCCGCGTCAAAGCCAAAGCTCTGCACCGTGCCATTGCCAAAGGCCACGCTGCTGCGGCGGCCCAGCGCGTCATAGGCATAGGTGGCAAGGACGCCAATGCCGGTGGTCGAGCCGTTCTCGCGGATGGCGGTGATGTTGCCCAGCACGTCATAGTCATAAGTGACGTAAAAGCTGCCCGGATAGGTGAGCCGGGTGCGGCGACCGGCGATGTCATATTGCGAGGTGAAGGTGCCCTGCGCGCCAACCGCCGTCAGCTGGCGGCCCAGTGCATCATAGGTGAAGCTGAGCGTGCTGGTGCCTTGCACCGCCTGGGTCAGGCGACCGGCGAGATCATAGGCCATGGTGACATCAGCCTCGAGGCCGGGCAGATTGCGGCTGACCAACCGGCCCAGCGCGTCATAGCCATAGCCCATCAGCTGCCCATCGCGCAGGCGGCGCTCTATCACATTGCCCGCAGGGTCATATGAGAGCTGCTCGTAATTGGCCGCATCGCTCGCCTGCGCGCCAAGGGCCGTGACGGGGTAGCGGGTCTGGCTCAGCCGGTCGTGGCCATCATAGACATAAGTGGTGCGGTTATTCTCGCCATCCTGCACCCAATCGGTGCGGCCATTGGCGGTGTAACCAGCACGCACATCCACGCCCACCGCCGCAGTGCCAACGCCGCTCTCAACCAGCACCGGGCGGTCGGCCAGATCGTAACTGGTCCGGCTGATCCGGTCCGCACCGCTGGGGCTGGCGGTGGATGGCGTGCAGGCATCAGCCGGCAGGGCGTTATAGACCGCCGGGTTCATGCGGATCGCCGAACAGGTCGGGCGCCCTTGCGCATCATAGCTGATCTGGCTGACCGAAAAAATGGTGCCGCCCGCCGAAAGGCTTTGCCGCACCGCGCGGCCATTGGCGTCAAAAACCACATCCACCGTCTGAAGCGAGGTCATGGCGGTCAGCGCGGCGTCGGTCGCGTCGGAGATGTTGCCGCGCTCCACCCGGATCACCCGGCTTTCCGCATCAAATGTATAGCGCTCGGCAATCCGCCCCTCCGCCGGGGGGCCGTTGCGATCCGGGCCGATCACCCCGCGCCGCCGGTTCAGGCTGTCATAGATAGTGGTGGTGCTGTCGTCCGGGCCGGGCAACGGGCCATCAACCACAATCAGATTATCGCGCGTGTCATAGGTGTAGGCGATTGTAGAGCTGATACCGCCGGTGCCATCGGCGGTGGTGACACTGCTGGCGAGCAGATTTGGCGTGGCATAAGCGATGGTGACCCGCGTTTCCGCCGCAGTGCCGGGGCAGGTCGCCGCCGTCGTGCAACTGGTAATCACCGTCGGACGGTGCTGGGCCTCGGTGAGCGGAACCAGATTGCCCGCAGCGTCCCGCACCTGCGCGAACAGGGCCGCGTAGGTGTAATTCACCTCGGGTCGCGGCTGCCCAGCCGCAGGGGCGGGCAGCTGAATCCGCGTCACCTGTCCATGGCCAGGGTCATAGGTGTAGTCGGTGCGGTTACCGCGCGCATCGATGGTGTAATTGGGCTGGTTGCAGGTCAGTGGGTTGGTGCAGGTCGCGGCGTAACTCGCCGTGGTGATAATATCGACGATCCCGCTCCCCGGCACCGCTACGGCCCTCGTCTCGGTCACATTGCCGCGCGCATCGCGAGTATACTGGACATAATTGCCAAGCGGCGCGGTCGCGCGGATCAGTCGGTTGTTGGCATCATACAGAAAGGTGGTGGTAGCCCCGGCCTCGCTTGTCTCATTCGCCAGCACCGGCTGCGCTGGGCCATATTGCATAGTGCTCGACCCGCCGCCCGCGCCAACATCGGTAACGGTCGTGGTGTTGGTGCCGCCCGTTGTCGTTGCATATGTCCGCGTCGTCCCATCGGCCACCACCTGATTGACCCGGCCTGAGGCGTCATAGCTGACGGTGGTGGTATCAGCCGCCGCGCCGGGGCGACGCACACCAGACATGCGACCGTCGCCATCGGTGGTATATCGCCAGAGCCCCGATTGGCTGTTGGTTACCTCCACCACATTGGCACTCGGATAGGCGTAGGTCGTGCGCGGCCATGTGCCGGGAAGGGTCGGGCAGCTCGCAGCAGCCGGGTCGCAATTGACTTGGCTGAGGTCGAAAAAGACCACGCTTGAACGCTGAAACCATCCGGCCAGCGGTGCAGCGCCGCCGGATGTCAAATTGGTGACATAGGAAAAGCGGGCAGCGTAGCCGCTGTTACTGCGCACATCCTTGAGCCGATAGAAGGCCGTGCATACGGGCGGTGGATCATTTGGACCGCCACCGCCAACGCCGCCGCCCTGTTCGATGCACTGAAAATCCAGCTCCCATGTCAACCGATAGCGGCTGCCATTGGGCGCGATATATTCAATGGGTAGCGAGCAATTGAGACCCGTTGTGTAGGCGCAGTTATCAATCGCAAAACCAGCGCCGATAAAGGACGGATCGCTCGCCTCTGGCGACTTATACCGGATTTGTGACCCGTCAGCCGCCCGGTAAAGCCACTCAGTATCGGGCGCGATCTCGGTGAGCGTTGCGCCATTGCCATTGACCGGGGCCCAGCCGCCGCCGCTGTTGGTAAAGCGCTGCGATATGCCGCCAAAGCGCAGGGTGACATTCGTGCCCCAGCGATCAAGAATGCCAGTCCAATTATCCTGCCAGCGCGCTTGTCCCCAGAAGCGAGCCAGTTCAACGCCGCCGCGCTCAGGGCCAATGCGTCCTTCCATGTTTTGGAAATTATAGGTGCCGGTGACAACATCGACGCCGCGCTCGTCAGCATTGCGATATTCTTCGGGGGCGGGGGCGTTCTGAGCAGCAGCAGGCATGGTCAACAAAAATGCCAGCGCAGCGCACACCGCTGCCAGCCCTTTTGTCATCCACCCTTTGCCTTGTCGTCGCATAATTGCCCCTGTGCCGCTCGCTCTATGATCGTCTGAGCGGGCTAAGGCGGCGGGGCGTTCGGTGATCCGACCACCCGCACACGGCGGCGATTGTTCACCTTGTCATATTCATAGTCGGTATTGACGCCGTTGTTAACTGTCCCGGTCCGTTCGACACGGATCAGGCGGCCTCTGGCGTCATAGATATAGCGGACGGTCTCAGCCGCAGCCGCGAGATCGACCGCCGCTAGCGCACAACAAATTGTGGCGCTTGCCCAAGCAATTTTCCTCATCGCACACATATTCTTCTCCGTTTGCGACTTGAAGAATTTTTAACTCTGCTTTTAACGATCAAGCATTTAATTTGATCCGGTGTCAACGCCTTTCACTTTCGACACCAAAAGTATGCCAATTAGGCAAGTTTCAACGAACGAGAGTTGATCGACCTTTTCGGTCGTCGCTTCATCAGGTTTGCTGGCAAATGGAAAGCCGGACAGGATCACCTTTTAGCCGCGCGCGCACAGCAGCGACATCGACCGCATTATATTGGGCCGTGCTAGCAATGCCCTCCTCCAGATAATCTTGGGTGACCAGAGTGCCGGACGTAAACAAGCTTGGGTCAGTCATCTAGTATGACTAGCGGTCTGCCCCCGCCCCCGGCAGGCCACCATTGCCCTTCGCCTGTATTGCGCTGATCAGCGCCAGCACGTCGGGATCGTCGAGCAAGTCCCCGGCCGGGCGCGCCGCCCCCAGCCCCCGGATCAGTTCGGCTTGCCGGTGCGCCGTCACCGCGCCGTAGCTCGACAGCGTTGTCAGCACGCTTTCATGCCCCAAATTCTGCGACCACGCCTTGAATTCTTCCGGTGTTCGGCAAACCCGCTCGCCCAATTGCACCAAGGTATCGCGCAGCGAATGGGGGTGGAAATAGGGCAGGTCCGCCGCTGTAAAGGCCGCGCGGAATATCCGCCGCACCGGCTCAGCCGTGCTCCAGCCATGGCGCTCCAGTCCGGCCGGGGCAAAGCCGCCATCGGGGCCGATGCCCATTTTGGTCGCGGGGAACAGCGCATCGCCATCCCCGCGCAACAGGTCCCTGCGCAAATGGTCGATCCAATCGGCAACGATAGCCACCGCCTCGCCACCGACCGGGAAAAATGTTGTCGAAAATGTCTTGCTGAATTTCGTCGCCACGTCGCGGGCATCCTGATCGACCCGCCCCGCTGCCATATCGATATGCTTCAGCTGCAGGGTGATCAGCGCGCCGTCGCGTGCGCCCGTTAGCAGCGCGAACGCCAGCACCGCCCGGTCGCGCCGTTCGATGTCGCTGGCATGCGGCATGATCGACAA
>JANOPV010000062.1:0-6351 GCA_031422035.1 Sphingomonas sp.
AGCGCCGCGTCGTCAAAACCAATGGCACAGCTCTGCACCGCCTGCGGGCTGGCCTCGGCCATCAGCGCGACGACCGCGCTACTATCCACCCCGCCCGACAGAAACGCGCCCAGCGGCACGTCCGACACCATCCGGCTGCGCACCGCCGCGCGCAGCAAATGGACCAGATGCTCCTCAGCCTCGCCGACGCTCACCTGTACCCGGCGTGAGAAATCGAGCGCCCACCAGCGCTGCGGCGTCGGCACCGGGCGTCCACGCACCAGGTGCAGATAATGCCCAGCCGCCAATTTTCGCACACCCGCCACAATCGATGCATCGTCGGGCACATAACCAAAGGCCAGAAAATCCTCGACCGCCCGAATATCTGGCGTCCGCGCCAACTGTGGCAGCGCTAACAAACCCTTCATCTCGCTGGCAAAGGCGATGCTGCCATCAGGCAAATCCGCCAGGAACAGTGGTTTAACCCCCAGGCGATCCCGCGCGAGAAACAACGACTGGTCACGCGCATCATGAATCGCAAAGGCAAACATGCCATCTAGTCGCGACAGGCAGTCCGCGCCCCATTCGGCATAGGCGTTTAGGATGACTTCAGTGTCACCAGCGGTCCTGAATATATGCCCACGATCCTCAAGATCACGGCGCAACTGTCTATAATTATACACTTCGCCATTATAGCTGATAGTCAGCCGTCCATCGCCGCTGGGCATCGGCTGCGGCGATCCGGCAACATCGATGATTGCCAGTCGCAAATGCCCGAGCGCCACGCCCGGCGCGCTCCACAGCCCGTCACCATCGGGACCGCGATGCCGCATCGGATCCAGCATCGCCGCCACCCGCGCCGCATCAATTGGCCGTGCCTGTTCAGGGTGAAAGATACCAGCAATGCCGCACATACCCTGCGCCCTCGCCGTTCAGCGCTGTGCGGTCAAGCGGGCAAGCAGGGCATCACCTCCACCTGCCGCTGCCAGGAACCGGGCAATCGTCGCGCGGCCGCCATATTCGGCTCGGGCAGAAACAAATAGCGCTGCGGCCTGCTCATCACCGCGCAACAGGCGCGCGCGTAACGTCGCGAATTTGATACGCGCGGCGCTGGCGCTTCGGGTGTCACCAACCTGATACAGGATGGCGACTGCGCGATGGCTTGCACTGGCGATATGCTCGACCCGCATCATTCCGACGGGTGCCAAATCCTCAGACCAGCGCCAATCGCCATCGGGATCGGCTGCGCCTTGGCCATAGCCGACAAGTTCACGGCCATCCTCCTGCCAGCCATAGCGGACGAAGCAGACATCAACCGGCGTGGCGGGCATAGCATCCGTGCCTAAAGTCACACAATCCAGGCGGTCAGCGCCGTCAAAGCGCGGTCGCCACTCATCCGTTAGCGCAGCAGGGAGCCAGCCGGGCACAGCAATCGTGGTGGCAAGCGGCGGATAAGAAGGCACTATGGCCTCAAAACGGCTGAGCCACAGCATCGGCGCAAGCGCGAGCACCAGCATCCCTGCCCCCGCCAACCATGGTGAGACGCCGCGAGCGAGCGGCCGCGCCGCTAGTGCTACCGCATCAATGGGCACCGCTTCCGGGTCACGATCAAACCAGCGCCAGAAAATTGCCCCGACCATCGCGATCACGAGCGCAAAAAACACCCAGCCGTAAATGATATGATCGGCGCTCGCGGCAAATTCCATGCCCCAGCGCTCAGCGATCCAGATGGTCGAAAAGGCACGGAATCCGTTCGCGATCACCGGCACGATCAGCGCGACAATCAGGAACACCGCGCGCCGCCGCCAGCTGGTAAAGCACAGATGCGCAGTCAGCACCGCCAGCGCCGCCATCGCGACCAGAAACTTTACCCCTGAACAGGCTTCCGCGACCGCGAACAGGCCGATCGGCGTGGTGATGAAGATGCCTTCGATATAGGCCGGGGTGCCCGTGATCCGCAGCAGTCCCATCGCCATATCGGCAGTAATCATCTGCATTGGCGGCACTAGCTCCTCACCAAATGGCAACAGAAACAGGCTATAAAATAACGGGAATATTAAGCCGCGCGTCACCTGCGAACCCAGCAGTGTCGGCACGGTGGCTTGCAGCATTAGGATCAGCCCCAATTGCCGCGCCAATGCGACACCGGCGGCTTCGCCCAGCATCCACGCTATTGCGCCGGCCGCCATCCACAACAGTCCCCCCGCCCATGGCCGCGGGGTCAGTTTCGCCAATTCACCGGCTCTTATCCACGCCAGCCAGCCAATGATCGGCACGATCAGCAGGCAGTGGGTAAAGGTCGAACTGGTCCACCAGATGGTCGCCAGATGCGCGGCATCACGAGAAAACAGGCCGATCAGCGCGACCCACGCGATAGCGAGTCCAGTCAACGGTTTTTGCCATGGTGCCGCGATGTCGAGTGTTGGCATCGCCAACCGCGTGGGCGCCGTAGTCATGACGCCCTCGCCCCATCGCTTAGCATCGCCGCCAACGGAGCCAGCGTCGCCGTCCAGCCATAATGCGCCTGCATCTGCGCCCGTGCGGCGTCGCCTAGGGCCATGGCCCGTGCGGGGTGTGCAATCAGCTCGCCGACCATTCGCGCCGTATCGCCATCGCTATCGGCACTGTGCGCGACCGGTGGGGTGCCAATGTCGATGCCGGTTAACGCGGCGCTGCTCGCCACTACTGGCCGACCCATCGCCATTGCTTCGAGCAGCTTGTTCTGCACCCCGCGCGCCAAGGTAAGCGGTGCCACCACCACGTCCGCTGCCGCCAGCCAGGGCCGCGTATCCGGCACTGCGCCGGTGACCATCACGCCCGGCAAACTGGTCAGCGCCCGCACCTCAGCCGTCGCCGCGCGGCCGACAATGGCAAAGCGCGCCGCGCCGTGCTGCGCGCGGATCACCGGTAGAACGCTGTGCGCAAATCGGCTGACAGCGTCGATATTGGGTCGATAATCCATCTGGCCGGTGAATATGATCAGCGGGCCTTCGCCGCGCTCGTCCGGCGACAGCGCCTGCCAGTCGCCAGCGGGAGAAAATCTATCGAGGTCAATGCCATTGGCAAGCGTTTGCACTATGTCCGCCCCCAGACCGCTGCGTTGGCGGAACAGCGCGGCCTCCGCATCGCTGACAAACAGCGACAGGTCGGCCCGGCGGGCGACAGCCGCTTCATAGGCAGCCAGCACCCTGCCCTCACGCCGGTTGACCCAACCGGTGGGCGAAAATGCGCTCGAATCGGCACCAAGTTGCGCAAATTTGGCAGAATCGACGTCGCAAAAATCCATGATGAAACGTCCGCTCCAGTCAGCAGGAACGAACTGCGCGGACTGTCCGGAAAAGGCGAATATGGTGCCGATCTGCCCAGACGCCAGCAAACCCGCCACATGCGCCGAGAGGGCTGGACTGGCAAACGCTTCGACCGACGCTGGCCTACCCTTTGCCAATGCCCGCGCGACCGCCACTGGTGGTGAAACGTCGCGGCGTACCAACTTCAAGCTGGCGATCATAGATTTCAGTTTATTTTCAGCGACTTGAGCATCCACTTGGCTCTCCACCAGCGCCGCCACATGCACGTTGGCTACTTCCACCAAGCGTTTCAAAACATGCCAACTCCGGATCCGATCCCCCCGATCCGGTGGCCACGGCGCGCGGTGCGCGAGGAACAAAATATCGCGCATCAGCCAAGCTGACGCGAGATCATCGGCCCCACCCGGTTCGCCAGCCAAAGCGGCATTTTCTGCCACATTTCGACCATCAGCCGATATTTCGCGCTGTTCGGATTGGTATCCCGCACCTTCGCCGGATTGGCGCTCCACCGCGCGTAAGAGAGCGGCTGTGGCTCAAATCCCCAATTCCTTTTATACGCCGCCGGGCCGCTTCCCACCTTGGATCGGCCAAAGTCAAAATGCGTCATCCCGCGCGATCGCGCATGGTCCATCAACGCAAAATACATCCGCTCATTGGCTCGCAATCCCCGTGCCGCGCGCGTGCCGCCGCCCCAATAGGGCATCACAGTCCCACGCCAATACAGGCTTAGCACGCTAGCTACCGCTTTGCCCTCATGGCGCACGGTTAAAATATCGGCATCCTCGCCAAATGCATCCAGCACGGCGTCGAACAATCCACGCGGAAATACGGGCGTTCCCAGATTACGGACACTCTCAGCATATGTCGCATAGTGCACGCGCCGCGCCGCAGCATCGCGCCCGACGCTGATCGCTAGTGGATTAGCCAACGCCTTGCGAACCTCGGCGCGATGTTTGCGGGGTATTGCCGCAAGCTCGGCTTCGCTATCGGCGGCGAGCGGGCGCTCAAAGCCTAGGTAAGTCGCATCGTCGATGGCCCAGCCCAACGGTGCCACACCTCCGCGGAGATCGACGTTCGCTATGCCTTCAGCCCGCGCCAAAGCCTTCGCTGCGTCGGCGAGCGCGGCAGTTGCGTCGGCTTGCAGCGCGACAATCCCACCATCGACCGCAAAGCCACTCCCGACGAGAGCGCTGCCAAACAGGGGTGATCGAACAACATGCAATGGCAGCACGCCGACAACTGCGCCGGATGAATCAAACGCAGCCAAAACCCGCCAATCATGCCCGGTCGCGCGCGCTACCGCCCTACCCCAGGCGGCGCTGTGAAAAACTGTAGCCCCTGCTGCGCTGGCCAAAAATGCATCGAGCGCAGCGTCGCCTATCAAATCCACGCTAATCGATTCAGTTCGCCACGATGTGTAAGCGTTCATGCAGCGACATCCGTCACGCTAGCGATGCTATCGACACTCAGCTGAGCAACAACCTGGTCAACCCGATCCCACTTAAAGTCCCCGAGCAGACGCTCGAGTTTGCCCTCCATCGCAGCCAGTCGGCTATAATGGCGCAACTTTGATTTGAGAGGTGCATCGGCGACGCGCGGCTGATCGGGGTCAATTTCCCACGGATGAAAATAGAGCACCGCAGGCTGATCTGCATCGTTCACCTGTTGAACGGCCCAGCGGCTAAATTGATATGGGAGGAGCCGGAAAAAGCCTCCGCCGCCGGCGGCAACAGTGCGCCCGCCTAGCCGCGCAGTCGTGACTGGCAGCTCGATGAGCGCGCTATCCTCTAACGGCCGCCACGCGAAACGCGGACTCTCCGGCCAGCCATAATGATCATGCACGACCGGCGCGACGCTCGACGAGTATATATAGCCTGCCTCTGCCAGCACTGCATGCGCCCACGGCGTGCGGGTATCGATCGAGAAACTCGGCGCACGATAGCCAGTGACAGCCACACCTCCAGTGTCCTCAAGCAACGCCTTGGTCTTGGCCAGGTCATCGCGGAATTGCTGCGCTGACAGCGTGAACACGCGTTGATGATCGTAGCCGTGGCTCGCCAATTCATGGCCCGCGGCGACGATTTGTCGGATCAACTGCGGTGCACGCTCTGCAACCCAGCCGAGCGTGAAAAAAGTCCCCTTAGCGCCCACTCGCTCAAACAGCGCCAGAACCCGCTCAGTGTTGGCTTCAACGCGCCGTTCAAGCCGGTCCCATTGGTCGCGAGCGATCGTGCCTTCAAAGGCACCAACCTGGAACCAATCCTCAATATCGACTGAAAGCGCATTAACTATGGGGCTAAGCTGGGGCATTGTGGCCCCGTATATCAAGCCGCAAAGCCACGCGCCACCGACGGTGCGTCGGGGTCGCGTTCAGCCCAATCAATCAGGAGCGTTAGCACCCGGCGAATGGCGGCATCTTGATCGCGGCATTGCCGGTCAAGTCCCGCAAGTTCAACACGCAGAGCCGCAATGTCAGCCGCCTGTGCAGTTATCTGTCGTTCTAAGCGGGGGTCGGCAATAGCGATGGCATTAGTGGCCGACGGCGATGCGGTTGTTGCGAGGGGTTCAGCATCAGGTTGTGGAACTGATTTTAGCCCATCGATTGGCGCTGGTGCCACATCGACGAACCCAACATCCGCGAGCACGGACGGTTGAGTAGGGCTCGGTTGCCGGGTTGCGATCTGGAGTTCCTCAACCACCGCATCAACATCGTTGACAGTCAGCTCATGCAGCTCTTCAACCGCGCCGTGCAGGAACAAGCGGCTCAACAACATGTTCACTTTTCGCGGAATACCTCCCGTGACCGCCCAAATGGCGGGATAAACATCCGGTGCGATCACCGGGTCTTCGCGCCAGCCGACGAGGCTCAGGCGATGAATGATGTAAGGCTCGACCTCCTCTGGCAGCATCGCGTCCAGATGGTGATTGGCGATTACCCGCTGCCGCAACTGTTCAGTCTCCGGCGCATTGGCAATCGTGCCGCGAAATTCAGGCTGCCCCAGCAAAAACATCTGAAGAAGGGCGTGCTCACCAAGCTGAAAATTCGACAGCATCCGCAATTCTT